>JAMFSL010000275.1 GCA_026225275.1 Puia dinghuensis | reverse complement strand
GATCCAGCAGGGGCCTGATTTGCCAGCTCGGCTTGCTCATCCATGCAGCCGATGTCAGCGGCTCGTTGAGGGCTGGAGAGTGACGGCCAAACGTACCACACCGCGACGATGCCGAAGACGAAAACACTCGTAAGAATCTGCATCCAAAATATTGCAATACTATCCATTTGTTTTCGGCAATGATACAAGTTATCATTTCAAACTATTTGACTGGCCGGACCAAATATTTGACCGAAAAGTTCAAATTGCAGAGAATGTCATCTTAATAATCTGAAAGCTGCAGGTATCTTGCATTTGCTGCCGCGCTCGGCGATCAGATCAATCCTGCTCATGGATCGTTTGGACGTATGTCTTGCCGTATGGATAGAACAGTTCCTTGCGGCCTTCCTGCCACGCACGTTTCATTTCGGGCGTGGTAATGTCAAAATCCGGCCTGCATTTCTTCGTGACAGCGCGCATATCCTGACGCAAGTCCTCCATCGTCGGCCTTCCAAAGAACCAGTACCCGCTGTAGATCTTGTGGATGATGAGATCCGGCTCAAGAACAACAACGTGAGGGATCATTGGATTGTGCAAAGGGTCCGTATATTCGGCGATGTCGAGATCCTTTTGGACAACACGGCCCACGTCGGATAGAAAGGGCCAGTGCGCGCCGACTCCGCTACGGTATTCGTTCGTCTCCGTGAGGTTATCCGTGCTGATGGTGACAAGTCGGCAATAGCCTACTTCCATTTCACGGTGTAGCTGGATAAGGCCTTCAGCCTGGCGTCGATCCTTTGGGCAGAAGCCTCCGCGACTCAGCACGACGATCATGGGATCCGTTCCTTGAAGTTCGGATAATTTCTGCCGTGTTGCGGTGTGGTCGGTTAGCTCGTAATCAGGAAAACGAGCTCCAGGTACGATGTCATTTCGCATGTTATTGAAATTGAGTTGTTAAATAAATTTGTTGCATGATACAAGTTATCATTTCAAACTATTTGACTGACCGGTTCAAATATTTGACCGAAAAGTTCAACTTCGGTGAGGGTCAGTTCAATATTCTGAAACTGGACGGAGAAGATTTATATTTTTGTTTAAACGACCTTGAAAAATGTGCGATGTCTTTGAAACCAACCTGATGGCAAATTTCACTTATTGACAATTCGGTTTTCAAAATCAATTCTTTTGCTTTTTCAAGCCTTTTCTCTATTAAGTAATTTGAAGGCGTATCCCGGAATTGCTTTTTGAATTCCCTTTTAAATGTCGAAAGACTTAAACCGGCCAGATTCGCCAGTTCATTGATAGAAAGGTCAGAATGCAAGTGGCTTTCCAAAACCTGGGAAATGGTCACATAACGGGGCGAATATAGATCATAGAACAAAGACGAGATTGTCTTTGCATTACTTGTCTGCATTAATAATAAAACTATCTCTTTCATTTTTAGTAACAGCAAGTCGGGGTTCATTACTTCCCGGTGCTCGAAATAGAGTGTCAGGCCTTCTATGAAATTCGATATAAATAATGATCCTCTGATTTCCGACACATCTCTTTTTTCCGAATTCGGTTTAATAACGGCGGGGAAATCAGCCCCATATATTTCCTTTAAAATATCAGGGTAAAGGTGAATAGCATATACCTCACAACTCTCATTGTTTAGATCGCCGGTAAGATCTACAAAAACATTTCCGCATTTTAACAATACACAATTATTTTGAACCGGGATCAGTTTTTCAGTCGCCGAATATATAACGGCATTGGTATATCTAACATGTAAAAAACAAGCTTTATCTTCAAAAAGTGTCGATAATCGATGAGGAGGCTTGATTATAATTTTATCGATAACACATTTATTATTGAGGTAAAAGTTTTCTCGATTCAATATCATTGTTAAAGCGTGGAGGTGAAAATTTAAGTGGACGTGGCCATCCCTTTTGCAAATCCTACAGTATCCCGATAGACCTGGGGAGAAATCGTCGCATTGTTCTTGAAGAATCGGCTGAAGTAAAATTCATCGGTAAACCCAAGTTCATAGGCGATCGCTTTCACGGGTTTGGACGTCAGGTACAGCTCGCGTTTGGCTTCTATGATGATTCGGTCCGCGATAAGGTTGGACAGGGTTTTATTAAAATGACTTTTACTGAGCCGATTCAAGGCCCTGGTTGAAATATTCAAAAGGTCTGCATATTCCCCTGCACTATGTTTCGTCTTAAAATATTCTTCAATGGCGTCCTTTAATGTTTTCAGGATAAAAGGGCCCTTTTCATTCTCAAATTCCCTGGACTCGATCTGCTTCAACATGAGCCTTGACGCATTGATCAGGAATATCTTTAAATAGGATATTAATAATTCATATTGCGCCAAAGCAGGATTTTGCATTTCAGTCTTAAGCGAATCAGCGATGGTAAGCAATGCGGTCAAATCAGGAACTTCCAGCCGAATCAATGGGAATTCGTATATATTATTGAAGAGAACGCCATTGCACGAGACTTCATCCTGGAATCTATGGATACAGAAGAAATCGGGGTGAAAACTGAGCAGTATCCCCTTGCATTCCCCTTCGGCCCTGATCATAAAAGGCTGGTAGATGGAAAAGCACAGCAGGTTGTTTGGCTCAAAATTGTATTCCGACAGATCAGCCCGGAACTTGCCTCTGCCTTCTGTTATGATGACTAAGGAATAATAATTGTAATTTTTCAACTCCCTGAAGTAGGAGTCGTCATCAAAAGCATAGAGACGAAAGGCTAGTGCCTTAGTTTGCGGGTTGATTAGCGTAAATTCGGCTTGAGCGGTCAAGGGATACATTTTGTTTTAAAGATCGGTTCTTTAGCGCATTTTCCCATCCCGTCATTAATAATCTTCGCGAAACTCGTCCGGGGAAAGGGCGCAGGCTAGATCACGGCGGTTTCAACCAACTCTACCTCTGGAAAATCCACTGTCACCTTTGCAGCATTGTTGAAATAATTGGTTAGCACATTGAGGGCGACATGAGCGATGATCTCCGCGATCCCGGCATCAGTATAGCCTGCATTCTTAAGCGCATTGACATCAGCATCGCTGACGAGCCCCCTCTTTTTGACCAGGATTTTTGAGAAATCCAGCGCGGCCTGGGTTTTGGCATCGGCGGAACGACCCTCCCGGGCGTCGGCTATCGCCGTCGGGTCGATGTGGACCAGCTTTTCGCCGATGAAGCTATGGGCGGCATTACAATATTCACAGCTATTTGCATTAGCAACTGTGAGGGCGATCAATTCTCCCAATTTGGCGCCCAGGACTCCTTCGCCCAGGGCGGCGTTAAATGACAAGTATCCGTTCAGAACGGCCGGAGAATTACCCATAGTACGCATCATATTGGGTACCATGCCTAATTTGCCCTGGATGGCGGTGAAAAGATCTTTTGATCTGCCGGATGTTGTTTCCGGATCGAGTGCTGTTAAACGTTGCATTTTTTTGATTTTTATTTGCCAATATTGACATCACAAAACTACCCTGAAAGGAATCGCAAGTACATGGACAAACGTGGTAAGTGCATGGATAATTAGGACAAGGGATCAATGCGCTGCTGGTAAAAGATATGTTGTTAAAAAAGTCTAACCGAAGGTAAAAGGGAATTATGGCCTAACGAATATCAAAACGGTGTAGGCGGGCAGCTCCAAGTGCATGAACTTCCTGAACGTGTAAAAATAATGGAATGTCTTTTTGACGACCCACAGTAGCCCCACGGTGATCACCGTGGGGCTTTTTTGTGTGCCAGGGGATAGGGGAAATGAAAGAGGGTGTCTCATTTGATGAGACACCCTCTTTAGTTGCTTGTTTAAAAGAGAATCCGGGTATTAGTTTTTATACTGGTTGAACATATTGAAATAAATAGCTCCCAGGTTTCCGCTGATGATCAAATTATTGGATGCCTGTGTGATCTGGATCGGCAGCATGTAATAAATGGAATCCCGGATCTTCGAGACATTGAATATGACCGTGAAAGTATCCAGTCTTTGTCCTGCCGGTATGGTACCGGTGGTCACGGTAAATGAATAAGCAGAATCCGGCAACGGCACGTAGGTATTGGATGAAGTGCCGGAGATGTTAAACGAGGAAACCAGGGCAGTGTCCACTCCGAGGGTGATGGTTGACGCCGTGTTCAGCGGATAATCCGAGGCAATATTGGCGGTAAAGGTGACGGTGTCATATACTTGCGCAGAATCAAGCGGTACCAGGGCCCCTGTCCAGTAGGGCAGTCCGCCGGACGGCGCCTGGGAAGTAGGATTGACGCTGGCGTTGGTCAGCTCGATGACCGGGTTGATGTCGCTCAGATTCACGCTGGGCTTGTCCTTCAGACAGGAAGACAGGGCAACGGTAAGAAGGGATATTGTCGAGAATATTTTACATTTCATAATTGACATGATTTAAAATGAATTAGGGCATCCAGAAAATCTTACTGGTGATGTTACTGATCGTACCCTGGGCGTCCACATTGTTGGTATTGTATTGGTATTCGCTTTGGGGATAGAGTATCCTGTAAGGGATGTGCGGCGCGACCGTTCCGGTAAATATGGAAATAGGAATATCGGTGGGAATACCAAGCCTTCTCCAATCGTTCCAGGATTCTACCGGGTCAAAGGAGTTCAGGGCTGCCCATTTTTGCAGAATGATAGTCTGCAACTTATTGGAAGAGGCTGTGTAGTTTACCCTGGAGTCGTTTTGTGCAACGTAAGCAGCGGCCGCGCTGGCATAATTAGGAACACCCAGCACGCGAAAGGACTCGCTGACGCCGGCTGCAAAAAAGGCCGCCGGATCCCCGGTGATATAGCCTCTTTCGGCGGCTTCGGCCTGCAAAAAGAGGCTTTCAAATGCCGGAAGGAAATAAGCGGGTTGTGAGGGAGATTGGAGTAAGCCCTTGCCCAGCCCCGAGATGACGTTATTCTGCTCGCCGGTATTCTGACTACCGAAGGCCCTGCCTCTCACGGAATCAACGTCGTTAGGCGAATAGAACAGCGAATCCCGCGGGTCATTTGTACTCTTGTAGAAATTCACCGCATAAGTACAGGCCCTTTCTATGGTGTTAAATTCGTTGGGTGTTCCGGCGGTATTAAACCCGAAAAGCTGCCAGAAGGGACTTTGCTGTGCCGAGCTGCTATTGGAATAACCCGGGTTCATCGTTGCATCCTGGCCTGCGCCCAGGAAGGAAGCGGCCGTCAATCCATTCAGCTCGGATTGGATAAGGGCCGGCCCGGTGGCGGTTTCCGTCAGGTTGAGCAAAAGCCGCAATTTCACCGTATTGGCAAACAGCACCCAGTTCTGCATGTCCCCCTGGAACATGACGTCATAGTTTTGAGGGTTGTTGGCCGTGACGGGCGCTGTATTGATAAGGGTGATGGCAGAGTCCAACTGGTGGATACAGCTGGTATAGATATCGCTGCCACTGGTATAGGCGGGGTAGTCTACCGTACCGCCCTGTAAGGCGTCCAGGTAGGGGACATTATTATAGAGGTCCACCAGCATGCCGAAGTGATAGGCCAGCATGATCCTGGCTATGGCCGCGTAATTGGCATCCAGGGGGTCGGTCGACTCCGTTTCGATCAACCGGTAGTTGACCATATTCAGGTATTGGGCGTCCCAATTGCCGGTATACTCTGAGGTGTTGGTTTGGTAATTCAATTCCGAGGACGAGATGCCGATCGCCGCATCGTTCGCCCAGTAACCCATATAATAGTCGGCGGGCAGGACGGAGTAGTTGAATTGGTTGTACGCACTGGTGGTCAACGCGGCGGACAAAACATATTCCGGGCTGACGGTGGAGGGAAGGTTCGGGTTGGTGCTGTTGATCTCCAGGGCTCCCTTTGAGCATCCGGCTGCCGTCACCAGGACTAGCGAAAGGCCGATGAAGAATTGTGATGATATTCGCTGAGACATAATCATTCGTTTTTTTGGAAAAAAAATGGGTTAGAATTGTATCGCAAGATTGGCGCTGAGGATACGGGTAGGGGGACCCTGGCCTTCGCCGGTCCGGCCTACGTCGTTACCTGTATCTTCGCTAAATTCAGGGTCCACCGAACGGTTCGTCTTTGGTCTGAACATAAACAGGTTCCTTCCCGAAAGGGTAAAGGTGGCGTGCTGTACAACTTTACTCGCTGTCATCCAGCGCTGTGGAAAGTTATAGCTGAGGGCTACTGTTCTTATTTTCCATACGTCGGCACTGGTGATATAGTTGGAATTTATCTGGTACCAGTAACCGCTCGGCCAGAAATTGAAATTGGCGTCATCCACCGTTACGTTAGTGTTCTTGACGTATGCGCCCTGAGCATTTTGTATAACCGAATTGGGGAATACGAAGTTTTGTCTGCCGGTAGCGGCCGTATTTACGCCGTTACCCGAATAATCTATCGAGGGTTGGAGATTGTTTAAGATCTTGGCTCCGCCTCTGTAATCCGCCGTAATGGTCAGGGTAAGAGCCTTATAGGTCAAATTCGTAGTGATTCCAACGAGATCCGTGGGATTGGCCTGGCCGAAAATTACCGGGGACGGGTTTTGTGAAGGCAGGCCGGTTACGGCATTGACGATTACCTGGCCCGCGGGATCCCGGTTATAGTCGGTTCCTTCGATGACAGGGTAGGGCTGGCCAACGACGGCATAGGCGTTGGAATTTCCACCGCTCACTGCCAGGGATGGCTGTGTGCTGTTGATGCTCAATACGTCTGTGTGGATATGGGTGTAGTTGATATTTACAAACCAGTCCCAGTTGCGCGTCTTATAGACATCTCCTTTCAGGTCCAGCTCCAGGCCTTTATTACGGGTACTGGCTGCATTGACCAGCGCTGTGTTGTAACCGGAGGAAGTGGGAAGGGGCGCATAGACGATCCCGTTTTTCAGTTGAGAGATATACCCCGTGACGCCGAAGTCAAACCGGCTGTTCAGAAATCCCAGTTCAAACCCGGCTTCATCTTCCGTCACCTGTTCCGGTTTGATATTGGGGTTGGCGATGGTCTGGTTTAACTCGTAACCGCCCAATCCGTTATAGGGGAACCCGGCGGTGCTGGTCAGGGTAGGGACGATCTTATAGGCGCCATCCGCGATATACTGGGAGCCATTGGACAGGGCGGAGGCATTACCGGTAAGGGAATAGGCGCCATGCAATTTTACAAAGTTGACCGTTTTCCCTGTAAACCAGGCGGGGATCAGGTCGCTCAGGACCAGGGATCCGTCTACATCATAATAAGGGATAAACCGGTTGGCGTTGGATAACCGGGAATCGATGTCGGACCGATAGGACCCGTGGAGAAAGGCGAAGTTCTTATATCCGAGGGTAGCGTCTCCGAAGAAGCCCAGCTTCCTGGCTTCTTCCGTATAGTTGTTGGTACCCAGGCTGGGAATACCGGTCAGACTATTGACATTGTACACCGGGAAGAACAGGGGCCCTGCATTGATATAGGTCTGGACGATCTTATTGTCCATATAGGACGTACCCACTGTCGCCTTCAGGTTAAAGTTCCTGGCGATGTTTTTGTCGAAGCTGGCCAGGAAGTCCGAGGTGAGCAGGACATTGTTATTGGTAGTGGTAGAATAGGATGCCTGGGTGGGGCCGTTGGCAATAGCCTTGGTTCCTTCATTGCGGCTGATGATAATCCCGGTTCCGGTAGGATTGGAATAGGCGACGTTACGCGATGTATCGGCGAACTCAGAAAAGGTCAGGGGCGCCCCCGTTCCGTCGTTATTGTAATAGATGTCATCCACGGCCAGCCGGTAGGAGAAGTTCAACCAGGAAATGGGATGCAGGTTCAGATGCAGATTACCCGTCATATTGTTGGTGGTCGTATTGGTCCGGTTATTCGCCAGGTACCAGTAAGGGTTCTCGTAATAATCGTTAAAATAATTGGATGGAGAGCCATCCCCCGTCTGCCAGTTTTTCATTAAGGACAGGGGAATATAGGAGGGTAAATTGATCAAGTCGTCATACACTGATCCGTCATTGGCGGATTGGGTCTCATACTTGTAGGTATAGCCGGCCGAAAAGTCGGCTGTAAACACGCCATAGGTCTTTGATCCACCCACCCGGAAGGCATCCCGGCGTCCTCTATCCCCCGGCATTACCCCATGCGTATTGACATCCTGAGCGCTCATAAAGAACTGGCTGTTGGCATCCCCGGAACTATAGGACAGGTTGTTCTGGGTCGTGTACGCTTTATTAAAGAAGTCCTTCTTTTGGTTCGGGTTCGATACGAAAGGAACCAGAAGATAGCTGCCATCGGCATATTGTCTGCCGATCGGCACCATGGCGCCCGGCGTGAATTGGGGGCCGAAGGATTGGTTCTCGTAGGGGACGTTATTCGACAAGTCAGTGAAGTCGTTGATGTAACGTTCGCCCCCGTCTGAACCGAAGCGGGTCTGGAAGGCGGGCAAATAAGCGGCTGTTTCCCTTTGTACCGTGGTGCTGAACGAAACGTTGGGCTTGCCCTTGGTACCTTTTTTGGTCGTGATGATAATGACTCCGTTCGATGCGTCCGAGCCATAAACGGCTGCGGCGCTGGCGCCTTTGAGGATGTTAACGTCTACGATGTCATTGGGGTTCAGGGTGGCGATATCTCCGTAAAAAATAGCCCCGTCCACGATCGTCAGGGGTTGGTTATTCCCTGTCAGAGACCGGTTTCCTCTCAGGGTGATGCGCGTTGGCGCAAAGACCTGGTTGTTGACGGTATTGATCTGGAGGCCGGAGACCTTGCCTGTCAAACCGTTGACGGCGCTGATGGGCTGCGCTACGTTGATGTCCTTGCTGGTGACCGTAGCAGTTGAATATCCCAGCTCTTTTGCCTGCCGTCGCACGCCAAAGGCCGTCACTACGACGTCCTCGAGGGCGCCGCTTTTGGCCTTCAGGGCCACGCTTACTTCTCCGGAAGCGGGGATATCGATTTCAGTGGCGTCAAACGCCGTGGCGGAGATGATCAATTTCCCGCCGGTGGGTGCCTGGATGGAAAATCTTCCATCCTGACCGGCAGCGACCCCGGTCTTTGAGCCTTTGAGTTTTACGCTGGCAAAGGAAACGGGTTTTCCCGCATCGTCAAGCACCAGGCCCGTCACCGTATGCGTTTGTGCAAAGAGGGTGGAATAGAGCAGCAGTGCTGATAAAATTCCGAGTAGTTTTCTCATACTTATTGTTGTTTTGGTTCTTATTTGCAGGTCTATTTGTAGGTCAATTGCAAGGCCGGTTGCCGGCTATATTCGGTCCAGAGGTCGTCCACTGTTTTACCGGTGAGGTTTACCCATAACTCCGGCGTGTAGGTTCCTTTGCGCATCGCAGCATCCAACTTGTCCACGATACGCCTGTTTTTATTTTTTTCCACCCACAGCAGGAACCGGGCAGTGATCCGGTAAGCATTCGTATATTTCTGCTTAGGGTTATATTCGGGAAGCGTCCAGTTACTCCGGACATTATTCACTCCGTAGGTATACCGGACGTAATCCGCAATACCTTCCGTCAGCCAGCCGGGGACTTCATGCCGGTAATCCTGTACGATGTGCATCACTTCATGCGTTACCACATCAATATCTTCCGGGTGGGTTTTCAGCCACGCAGGGCTGAAGGTCGATACACCGTCACCGGTTGCCGCGACACCATCGTAGGCAGGATCGACCACAAAGACCACTCGTCTC
>JAMFSL010000274.1 GCA_026225275.1 Puia dinghuensis | reverse complement strand
CCAATGCCCAAAATGCGGCAGCACGGCGAAAACTGATCTCGGATTGGATCATTTCCGCTGCGATAGTTGTGGAACGGAATACTTCCTGGATAATGGCAACACGTATACCGGCCCTAAACCAGGTATCGTCGACCCCCGTCGTCCGGTAACACCCCCGAGGCGGACATCCCCCGTTATCATTTTCTTTTTCATCGTCCTGGTGGGGGTGCTCGCTCTCTGCCTTATCTATATCAGCAGCACCTCCAGCAGCCCAAACAATGCTGCCTCCAGCGGGAATAGTGGTAGTAGTGCAGAACCGGCCACCTGGCAATATGTGTACTCATACGCTTACCTTTCAGCTGACAGACGACCGATTATTGTTGCCATAGGTACGCTGACGGATAACAGGACCTCTGGCAACCTGCCAGAACCATATATCTTTTTCTTCGATGCGCTGAAAAATTCCCTGATCAAACAATTTCAGATTCCCGGCCGTGACCAGTCTAACACCAGCGACGGCTGGGATTTCAAGCAATTCTCGAATGGCGACCTCTTTGTTGAAAGCGAGCGAAAGCTTCTCTATAAGATTGATAAGGAGGGTTATTCTATTAAGGATGTCACCCAGACGTTCGGCGCGAAACAGCCTGAACTTAGTAGCGGCATCGCCGAGGTTCAATTTGTTTACGATAGCGGAGACGGGTTTAAGCTCCTGACCGACGACGGTAAAGAACTGTATTATTTCCCGTTGATTCATAAAGTGTATACGCAGAATGAGTATTATGGCGCAGACGAGGGTATGAAGGGCCTTCTTTCCGGTGCTTTCCAGGCAACAGGCTTTACGTTTAGTGCGAACAACGACGTGCTTGTCCGTGATGGGGTACGCCTGGTCAAATACCGATATATGAATAATGGCGGCGGCCCGCAGGAGGAAGAGACCTTCTGGTATGAAAATGGACAGCCCAAGGCCATCGATCATGACCAATCCCGGGCGATTTCCGTTGCGGATTTCACCCCCGGCCGATTGTATTTCCGGCCCAAAGTCCTGTATAGCGACAGCGATTACGTACTGATCTCCTATGCGCCCACGGCAGCTAACACAGGCCGGTTAGTGCAATGTTTTAACGCCCGCAGCGCGGCCATCGTCTTCACCACCCCGCTGGATGACAGCAACCTGGAGGATGGCACGATCCGATATAAAGAGGGGTTCGTTCTTCACTATGGCTGGGTTTATCTCATCGACATGAAAGGAAAACTTACAAAACTAAAAAACGGCAATTACTATGGATCTTAATATTTTCAGGCGGCAACTGGCATCTGTCATCGAATGGACCAACCAACAAACCAACGTCCTGCTGTTCAAATATCCTTCCGATAACGACGAGATCAAGAATGCCAGCAAGCTGATAGTCGGACCCGGGCAGGGCGTCATCCTGGTCTATGAAGGATCAGTAACAGGCACCCTGGCTGAGCCAGGTATCCATAACCTGGAAACCGACAACCATCCCTTTATCACTACCCTGCTGAAGCTGCGCACCGCCTTTGAAAGCGAACACAAGCTGAAGATCTATTTTTACCGGACCTCCGAGAATACGGACCAGAACTGGGGTACGGCTACACCGATCAAATACGTTGACCCGGTCTATCAATTTCCGGTGGCATTGGGCGCCAATGGAAATTATTCCTTTCACCTGGCCGACCCGACCCGATTTTTTACGCAGGTCGTGGGATTCAGCAACCTGTTTACGACCATCCAAACCAGAGCCCTCCTGCAAAGCCGCATCTCCCAGCTGATGGACAATGGGTTGGCCAATGGTCAGTTTTCCTATCAGCAAATAGACGCCCAGCTGACCTCTATTTCCAACAACCTTAAGCAAGCCCTGGTCCCTGAGTTCGAGGCCCTGGGACTTGCCTTATCAGATTTCAGGATCAATGGTACGGTGTTCGACAAAGCCACACAGGACAGGATCAATAGCATCGCCGATATGAACGCCGCTACGCAGGCTGCAGCCGCAGGAGGATTGAATTATGCAGATTCGGAGAAGCTGAAGGCCCTCCGTGACGCGGCTAAAAATCAAGGAGGGTTAGCGTCGAGCGGGATTTCGCTGGCTGCCGGGCTGGCACTCGGTAAGATGTTTACTGACCAGCATGAACAAGGGGGTGATGATCCTGTGGCCCGACTTCAAAAGTTAAAGCAATTGCTGGACGAGGGAATTATCACGCAGGAGGAATTTGATGCCAAGAAGAAGGAATGGTTGGATAAGCTATAGATATGTCCTTTGTCGATTTAAAATGTTTTTTATCCAATAGCAAATCGGGACGGTGTTTTAGGGGTGTAGATTTGTATCCTAAAACAGTATTTTATGCGATATTTTGTTATCCTTTTTGCCATGGTGATGGTAGGTTTTGTGAGCGGGTGTAAAAAGTCGAACGCAAAAGGCGGCGGCGGCGGTACGACCGGTGGCAATGTCGGCGGTTTGGCCATCGCCGGGAATGAATATCAAGGCTTTATGACGGAGTTGAGCAGAGAATGGCAGAAGCCCATCCTGGTCCATTTCAATGCGGACAGCACGGTGATAGACTATAGTTTCTTTTATTTAGCGGTTATTAGGGGTGCGGCAGTGACTGGGATAGTGCCTAACCAAACGGATGTCACCTTTGAATATTTTCAGTACAGTAACCGGGTCTATTTTTATGGTTATGATGAAGAGTTCTCGGTGGGAGTCCCTTATTGGGGCATCATCTCAAACGATGGCAATACGATCAATGCCGATACGGAGGATTTTTCAATAGCGCGCGTGCCCACCTATGTTCAGACGGACGATTATTATGGAGACGCGGGTAATCCCCCGGTGATGCATAAGAGGCTGAATTAAAATGCAGAAAGCATCTTCTTCGTTCAAACGCCCTAAAATGGGGCGTTTTTCATTTTCGGTATTGGGAAGTAGTTAATGAATTCGAGGCACGGGTAAAATAAGCACGATTTTATCCTTATATTAGTGTCTGTGAAACTTGCCTTATCCATCACTTTCGCGTTATTTGTTCTGCTCATTTCCTGCAAGAAAAATGAGAACAGTTCCCCATCACATCCGCCTGCCCAGGTAGATACGGTCAAACTCAGACTTGTCAGTTATTCCTATATTCCCGCCGATTTGAATGCGGGTCAACTGGACACCTTCTCCCTTCATTTTAGTAAGCCGGTACTTCTAAAGTCACTACTGTTTCTTCGCAACTACTGTGATCCCGATCTGCAGCACACCTTGACCAACGGGGATAGCGTGGTCAACTTCTACAACTTCAAATGCGGCGGCCTTGGGGGCGATTACCCGTTTGAATACGCTGTTTCCGATTCCGCAGGAAACAACCTGACGGACAGCCTCACCTATCATTGTTATTATCATAGGACGACGACCATAGGGTTCATTCAAAATTATTTTATTTCGCGAAACGGTCAGGATTGCTGGATCGTGACCAATTCACCCAATCAAATCATCCGCGTGAGCATGGTTGACACGGGATACCAACAATCGTTTGATGTCAATTTCACTCCTTACAGTGCCAGCTATAATTATTATAATAATTTGCTTTATATTACCGCCGTCAATTATCCGCAAAGGGACACGATCTATGTCATGGATCCATCGGCTGGGCAGATCATCAAACGTATTCCTATCCCCCAAGATAGCGTCGGCACATTAGATGACTATGCCTACGGCGCTGAATTTGGCTCCAACGGGTATGGCATGCTTGGGATGACAGATGGGGTGAACACAGAGACATGGCTTGTTATTGACAGCAAACTCAACGATTCGATCTACCTGCATCCTTTCTTCGACTCTGTGTTTATTTCCCGAATGCGGAATTTAAGCTCGGCATCGACCAATTTTGACGGTTCACAGATCGTTGGACTGGAAGCGGGAGGCAGTTGCAGGCTTGCTGTCCTGGACTGCAACACGCATAGCCTGACAGAGGTTACTTTTCCCTTTTCTCCATCTGTTTACAGTTCCTATATGGTCGCCAGCAAAACGACGAATGAGGACTTTGTTGTTAGCCTCCAGCCACCAGGGGAGAACCAATTCCTGGTTCGAAATTATTCCATGGCGGGCGCTTTTACCGGATTCGATGCCTACAACGCGTCCTCCGCTGATTTCAGCTACAGAGCAGGAGAATCCTCCTATATATATTATTTTGACGGTAATATCGCGGGAGTGGTGGACTACAGCAGTGGAAGCATATTGAAAAACACAGACGTGACTTCGACGCTATCCCGAATCTCCTCAACAACCGATGGCAAGTATATTATTTTCATGGGAACGAATAACCTGACCATGATCAAATCAAGCGATTTGTATCCCTAAGTGAAAGCCAATAATTATGTCTAAGCAATTTTCCCGAACATATTTCATTTTTATATCCCTGGCTTTTCTGCGAGGCTTTTCAAGCTGTTCAAATATGTGCCAGGACAACTGGCATAGCAAACACCTGATTCAAGATTTTTATCTTGAATGGGTAGGAAATCTAAAGACACAAGAGGTTACACTGGGCTCATGGAATTGCGGCGTAGGCGGCAATTTGCCTATTACGGACGGAACTGTATTTGCGGTAGGCTTTGATTCAAGTTTTATTATTATTAAATCTCACCCTGACAAGTCGGGGGAGATTAGAAAAAGACTCTTTGTAGATACTAATTCAAGAGGTGATTACTCATTTGCAACATCTAATGATACTATATATATCGATAAAGAATATTCCAGAGAGAGAATATACCAACAAAATGGCAAATGGTATCATACTTCAAAGGACTGGTCAGGCCAGGTGGATAGTTTATATCTGAATAAAGAGAGAACAACTTATTATATCATTGATATCAGAAACTATTCCGAGGGTAAAGACTACCAGCATGAAAAAACCTCAAAATATGAAGATGAAGGCGACTTTACAGAGGCCAGAAAGAAATTGGGTGTGGACAAAGAATTGGACTTCTCGTATGTTAATAAAGATTTACAATAATCTAAGGTACAATTCACCGCTTTGCACATCTGAACTCGTTCCGGTTTTGAGTCGGAAAGAGATCATAAATATTGCCTAAGCGGGGAAGGGGCTTGTCCCCCTGAAGATGCAGGGGAATGCATGGCTATCATGAAATGCTTGAGGTGTTTGAAAAGCGTGGCAGCAAAAAAAAAGGAATACAGGCAGTGGCTTGGCCTGACTGAGGGTAGCGGGCTTGAATTATAAAAATAGTGCTAAATTGAACCTATAAAACTAACCAAAGTGAAGAAAACCCGACTGCTGGCTGTCATCGTCTTTATCTGCCTTTCCCGGCCCGTTTTTGCTCAGGAAGAAGCTCGTCTGCTCCGCTTTCCCACCATTCATGATAACCAGGTGGTGTTCTCCTATGCCGGGGATCTTTATACGGTCGATGCCGGTGGCGGGACGGCGCGCAAGCTGACGAGCTCGCCGGGCTACGAGATGTTCCCCCACTTTTCTCCGGACGGGCGACACATCGCTTTCACCGGTCAATATGACGGCAATACGGAAGTGTATGTCATACCCGCAGAGGGAGGGGTGCCCCACCGGGTGACGTACACGGCCACCCTTGGCCGGGATAATATCTCGGACCGCATGGGGCCGAACAACATCGTCATGACCTGGAAGGACAATGACCACATTGTGTACCGCTCGCGGCGTTGGTCGTTCAACGACTTCAAGGGCCAACTCTTCCTCGCGGACATCAGGGGCAGCCTCGACGACAAGCCATTGCCGTTTTCGGTGGCCGGGTTCTGCTCCTTTTCCCCGGATGGGGGGCAGATGGCCTACAACTGGGTCTTCAGGGAGTTCCGGACCTGGAAATACTACCACGGGGGCATGGCGGACGACATCCGGATCTTCGACTTTGCCACCGGCAAGACTACCGATATCACCAACGACAGCGCCCAGGACATCGAACCGATGTGGGCTGGCCATACAATTTACTACCTTTCCGATCAGTCCCATACGATGAACCTATTCGCCTATGATATGCAGAAGGGGACAAACCGGCAGGTGACCCATTACGACGACCTCGACATCAAATTCGCTTCGCTCGGTAACAACGCCATCGTTTGGGAGCGCGCGGGTTATATCTGGAAGATGGACCTTGGCACCGAACAAATCTCGCAGGTCCATATCCGCATCGCGGACGATAACCTCCTGGCGCGGACCTCATGGATTGATGCTTCCAAATACCAGGAAGACTATGACTTCAGCCCGGACGGGAACCGCCTTCTCCTGACAGCCCGCGGCGACCTCTGGACTCTCCCTGCCAAGTCCGGGGTAACACGGGACCTTACCCACACACCTGGTGTTCACGAACGACGTGCCCACTGGAGTGACGACGGTAAATGGATCGCCTACATCAGCGACAGCAGCGGGGAAGATGAGATCTATGTCCGCACTCCAATGCCCGGCGGTCCTACGGAGCGGGTCACTTCCGGTAACAATAACTACAAGTTCGACCTCACCTGGAGCCCTGACGGAAGCAAGATTGCCTGGAGCGACCGCAGACAGGGTCTATACTATACCGACGTCCATACGAAACGTGAAACGGTTGTCGACACGACCAATTCCGGGACGATCCGGACCTACAATTGGAGCCCGGACGGCAAGTGGATCGTCTACGACAAGCCTGTTGCTGATGGCATGCAGCGCGTCATCTTGTACGATGTGGCAACCGCGCGGCACACTGACGTCACCGGGTATTGGTATGCCTCGGGTCAATCTGTGTTTTCCAAGGACGGGAAGTACATTCTTTTCGTTTCAGCAAGGGACTTCAACCCCATCTTTAGCAACATCGAGTTGGACGTCTCCTTCGGCAAGACCGACAAGGTCTACCTCGTTCCCCTTTCCGTGAACACCCCCAGCCCGCTCGCGCCCAAGAATGACGAAGTGAAGCTCGCCCCTGCCGATACTACTTCCAAAAAGCCCAACACTTCAAAGGTGGACCTGGAGGGCATCGGGGACCGGATACTTTCCCTGCCGATAGAACCCGGCAACTACGGCAGCATTTACTGTAAAGGAGACAATGTTTATTATTTAAAATTCGAAGACCAAGAGACCCACCTGGTGACTTATTCCTTCAAGGACCGGAAGGAAACGGACCTGGGCGCTTTCGACGACTACACCGTCTCTGCCGACGACAGCAAAATCCTGTTGAGAAAAGGAAGCCGCTTCTACATTACCAGCATGGGAACCTCGCCTTTTAAGCCTGATGAGGCCGTGGATCTGACCAATATGCAACTGCAGGTCGACAAGCACGCGGAATGGCAACAAATTTATACGGAGGCCTGGAGGCAAATGCGGGACTTCTTCTTTTCGCCCACTATGAACGGGGCAGACTGGAAGTCCGTTTACCAAAAATATGAGCCCCTGGTGCCCTATGTCGGTCGGCGGGAAGATCTTACCTACCTCATCGGGGAAATGATAGGAGAACTCAGCAACGGCCACACCTATACCGGCGGAGGGGACGAACCCAATGTGCCAAGGGTCAATACCGGTCTGCTGGGCGCGAGACTACGCAAAGACGAGTCGGGCTTCTATCAGATCACGCGTATCCTCAAGGGAAGCAACTGGGATGAGAAATTACGCTCGCCGCTGACTGAGGCAGGGGTGGACGCCCATACGGGACAGTATATTATCGCCATCAATAATGTCCCCCTCAACACCGTCAACAACCCTTACGAGCTGCTGCTCGACCAGGCCGGCAAACAGGTTCAGCTCACGCTCAATGACCGGCCCGCGGCAACCGGCGCCCGCACCGTGATCGTCCGACCCATCAACAGCGAGGAGCCGTTATATTATTATGACTGGGTGCAACACAACATTGCCTACGTCGACTCTGCAACCGGCGGAGCGGTAGGGTATATTCACATTCCGGACATGGGGGTCGAGGGCCTCGATCAGTTTATGCGTTTGTACTGGCCCCAGTTGACGAAAAAGGGACTCATCATCGACGACCGCGGCAACGGTGGAGGCTTTGTTTCTCCCATCATCGCGAACCGGCTATCTCAGAAGCTGGTATTTTTCGATTTCGCGCGGAATAGCGTTGCCCAACCAGACCCGGCCACCAATATCGGTCCGAAGGTTCTTCTGACCGACCAGTATTCCGCCAGCGACGGGGATATCTTTCCCTATCGTTTTCGCACCTATAAGCTCGGGACGATTATCGGCCGCCGGACATGGGGCGGGGTGATCGGCATCAGCGGGAGCTTGCCCTTTGTCGATGGTGGCTCTCTCAATAAACCGGAGTTCGCGCGCTTCGCCCCGAATGGGGACTGGGTCATCGAAAGCCACGGAGTGGACCCGGACATCGTAGTAGAGAACGATCCGGCGCGTGAATACAAGGACATAGATGACCAGCTCGACAAGGCTATCGAGGTTATCAAATCGCAGTTGCCGAAGGGAAATGAAATTCCGGCTATACCGCCCTATCCGGATCGGGTGCATCCGCATTAAGGTGATGGTTCCGCGGAATATTTTTAGAATGCATTGAATTTTTAGGTGGGATGATTGAATAGATTGGGCTCAGCGTGGCGGAGGGTGTAGTTTGGGTACAAATTGCAGGCGCATGAAAATAATTTTGACAATCCTTCTAATGACGATTTTTATTGCGGGTCATACACAGACGATTATCAAACCCGGTGATAAGATTATCCGTCAGGACCTGATCAGACCATCTCACGACTTCTACAAGGCGTTTTCGGCGGATACCTCGGGGAATATAAAATATGAATGGGTAAATGAACAGGTCATCAGCATCGACACCGCGACCGGTCGCATTACATTCGCAAGATCGCGGCAGGTGCCAGTTGGAAGCTTTTCTACTGACACTTCAATTAGCGATCTCTTCTTCCGCCCCATCAGCATGCATGAAGTGTATGTGCAGCGCAATGTGAGTTTTGTCATGACCTTTGG
>JAMFSL010000040.1 GCA_026225275.1 Puia dinghuensis | reverse complement strand
GTGACCTGGATCGGGCAGAACCTGAAATATGACTGGCTGGTGCTGAAATGGTATGGTGTCGAGCCGAAAGGACCTTTATTCGACACTATGCTGGCGCATTATGTAATAGAGCCTGAGGGTAAAAGGAATATGGACCTGCTAAGCGCGCAGTTCCTGGGCTATGAGCCGGTGCATATCGAAGAGCTGATCGGCAAGAAGGGAAAGGGTCAGGGGAATATGCGCGACGTAGCGCTGGAAAAGATCAAAGATTATGCGGCGGAAGACGCCGACATCACCCTGCAACTGAAACAGACGTTCTATCCGCAGCTGGCAGCGAAAGCCGTGGAGAAGGTCTTTTATGAAGTGGAAAATCCGTTGGTCCGGGTGTTGACCGATATGGAATTCGAAGGGATCCGGGTGGACATGGAATTTCTCCGTGAATACTCCAAAGAATTGGAAAGGGAAGCGAAGGTGGCGGAGGAAAAAGTCTATAGCCAGGCTGGCGAGCGGTTCAATCTCGCCTCGCCACAGCAGCTGGGTAAAGTTCTCTTCGAAAACATGAAACTCGATCCGAAAGCAAAGAAGACAAAGACGGGTCAGTATGCGACTGGAGAAGATGTTCTCCTCAAACTGGCGGTCAAGCACCAGATCGTAGACGATATCCTGGCTTTTCGGGAGCTGACCAAGCTCAAATCGACCTATGTCGACGCGTTGCCGCAGATGATCAACCGAAAAACGGGGCGGGTTCACACCAGCTATGCACAGGCGGTGGCGGTGACCGGACGGCTGAGTTCCAATAATCCCAACCTGCAGAACATCCCCATCCGGACGGAGCGGGGAAGGGAGATCCGGAAGGCTTTCATTCCGCGGAATGAAGAATTCGTGCTTGTTTCGGCCGACTATTCGCAGATCGAACTGCGGATCGTCGCAGCCATCAGCGGCGATCCAAATATGTGTGCCGCCTTCCTGGAAGGCAAGGATATTCACACGGCCACGGCAGCCAAAGTGTTTGGCGTGGAGGAAAAGGATGTGACCAAGGAAATGCGGTACAAGGCGAAAAGCGTGAATTTTGGCATTATTTACGGGCAGGGAGCATTTGGGTTGGCCAATAACCTGGGTATCAGCCGGTCGGAGGCGAAAGAGATCATCGACAACTACAAGAAACAATTTGCCGGCATCCAGCAATACATGGACAAAACAACGAATTTTGCCCGGGAAAACGGGTATGTCGAGACCTTAATGGGCCGCAAACGGTGGCTAAAAGACATCAACTCCGCCAATTTCACCATCCGGGGTTTTGCCGAAAGGAATGCTATCAACTCGCCCATCCAGGGGACGGCAGCCGATATGATCAAGCTCGCCATGATCCGGGTGCATGAAGAGTTCCGTCGCGAGGGGTTCCGGTCGAAGATGCTTCTTCAGGTGCATGACGAATTGGTCTTTGACGCCCATAAGGACGAACTGGATATAATTAAACCCATAATAATGCGTTGTATGCAGACAGCGCTGCCCTTGCCTCTGGGGGTACCGGCCAATGCTGAGATTGGATCGGGGATCAACTGGCTGGCGGCACACTAGCCTTTAATCATTTTTTAACATCTCATTTATTAAATGCGGGCAAACTTTAGTCTCCGGAAAAGGTCAAACCCCATAGTTTTGGCCTTTAGCCCTTTTAAGGCACCAAAATTGTCTTTTAACCTTGTAGTAAACGAATAAAAAACAATATATGAGAAGCATGCATACGGTTTTATCTATGCTTTTGGCTGTTAGCGTCTTATCCGGCTCTGCTTTTGCTCAGCAGGGGCCTCCACCCCAGGGTCCGCCCCAACAGGGGCCTCCTCAGCAGGGGGCGCCACCACAGGCTGGTCCGCAACAGGAACAGGACTGGCCGAGGAGCTTCACCATGGATGACGGGACTGTAGTCAAGATCTATCAGCCGCAGCCGGAGTCGTTTGCCAATAACATTTTGAAGTCCCGCTGGGCCCTTTCTGTACTCCAGCCCGGCAAACAGGATCCTGTATTCGGTACTTTCTGGTCGGTGTCCAATGTAGAAACCGACAGAGATGCCCGCAGGGTCGTTATTCAGTCTACTAAGGTGCCCAATGTCAAGTTCCCAGGTACGCCGGACGAAAACTTCATCAGCAGTATGAAGACGGCCCTTGAAACGAATCTGCCCCAGACGGCCGGCGATCTTTCGCTGGACGAAGTACTGGCGAGCCTGGATCAGGACATGGAGCAAAGTAAAATGTCCAAGAATCTGAGTACGGCTGCTCCGCGTATTATTTATGCCGACCATCCTTCATTGTTAGTCATGATCGACGGTCAGCCTAAGCTGGAGGCCAATAAAGATTGGGGGCTGCAGGTTGTCGTCAATACCCCGTTCACGATCGTTCAGGCGCATGACAATAATTTCTACCTATATGGCGGTAAGCATTGGTATACGGCACAGTCTGCAACCGGTCCCTATTCACCAGCCGGCAATATCCCTTCCGAGCTGCAGCAGGTTCAGAGCGCTGTTGACAATGCCAACAGTTCTAATGCCGGCTACACCGATTCGGCAGGGGCAGCACAGGACAATACGGTATCGGATGTCGTCGTGTCCACTTCGCCCGCCGAATTGATACAGACGAACGGCCAGCCTAGCTTTAACCCGATACAGGGTACCAGCCTTTCTTATGTCAGCAATACAACGAATGATATATTCCAGGATCAGAGCGGTCATTACTTTGTACTGATCTCCGGTCGCTGGTACACCTCCAACGCCTTGAATGGTGGCTGGCACTATGTGGCTGCCAATGCTCTTCCTCCCGATTTCGCCAAGATACCTGAAGGGTCGCCGAAAGATAACGTTCTGGCCAGTGTAGCCGGAACAGATGCCGCCAGGGAAGCTATTATGGATGCGCAGATCCCGCAGACGGCCAAGGTGGACCGCAACACGGCTACGACATCCGTCAATTATGATGGAGATCCGCAATTCGCACCCCTGCAGGGAACGGATATGCAGTATGCGACCAATACCGGCACACCGGTCATCCAGGAAAACGGTGTTTATTACAGTGTAGACAACGGTGTCTGGTTTCAGGCGCCCGCGGCAAACGGCCCGTGGACGGTGGCTACGGAAAGGCCGGCAGAGGTCGATGCCATTCCGCCGACGTCCCCATTGTACAACACGAAATATGTCTATGTATATGATGTAACCCCCGACTATGTGTACATGGGTTATACCCCGGGTTATCTCAACGCTTACGTTTACGGACCGACAGTCGTATACGGAACCGGGTTCTATTACAATCCCTGGTTCAACGGGTTCTATTACCCCCGGCCCTGCTCATGGGGTTTTGGCTTCGGTTATAATCCTTATGCGGGATGGACCGTCGGCTACGGTTACGGTTTCGGTTGGTTCCATTTCGGCATCGGCTTTGGCTGGGGTGGCGGCTGGCGCGGTTGGGGCGGTGGCGGCTGGTGGGGCGCTCGCGCCTATCGCCCGAATTATGCCTGGAACGGCTATCGCGGCACGGGTTTTTATG
Source organism: Puia dinghuensis (assembly GCA_026225275.1). Classification (GTDB taxonomy): domain Bacteria; phylum Bacteroidota; class Bacteroidia; order Chitinophagales; family Chitinophagaceae; genus Puia; species Puia dinghuensis_B. The sequence continues at coordinate 26,983 of JAMFSL010000040.1, read as the reverse complement.
GCCCCGGCTATGCCCGTAACCGGAATGTGTTTATCAATAGCTACCACACGAATATCTATGCCGCCAGACCCGGCGTCATCACCCGGGACAACCACAATGTCTCGATAGGTGGCCGACCCGGAGTTAACGGTACCGGCAGTAGGCCTGGTGCAGCTGTCGGCGGCAGACCCGGAGTGACCGGAACGGGCGGACGGCCCGGAGGTGTCTTCACCGATCGCGCCGGAAATGTCTACCAGCGGAATGCGGCGGGCAATCAATGGCAGCAGCGGACGACGGGCAATCAGACAAGACCGGTGCAGAGCAATAGCGCTGCAGCGCAAGGCCTCAACCGTCAGGCGCAGAATGTGAATCGCGGCCAGGTCAGGACGCAGAACTTTCAGCAGGCGAGGTCAGCCGGCGCATCGCGTCCTGCGGGCGGTGGCGGATCCAGACCCAGTGGCGGCGGAAGCCGGGGTGGACGGCATTAAGAAGATTAACCTTCTCTTTATATTTGTTGCCGGGAGTAAGCAGTATGTGCTGCTACTCCCGGCAAATTTGTCTTAGTACTAACTATGCAACCTACTTTATATTACTGTTACGATGCCTATTGCGGATGGTGTTATGGATTCAGTCCGATCATCCGCCGGATATTCGAAGAATACCGGCATTCAATGGCATTCGAAGTGTTGTCCGGTGGCATGATCCTACCGGCGACCCCACAGCCGATAGCCGTTATGGCAGAATACATTCAGAAAGCCTACAAGACGGTGGAAGAGCGTACCGGTATTCGATTTGGCGAAGACTGGCTCTGGCATATCTTTCATCCTGACGAGAGCGACTGGTATCCCAGCTCGGAGAAACCGGCTATTGCCATGTGCGTATTCCGTGATTACCATCCTGAGCAGTGTGTACTGTTTGCAGGGGAGCTGCAATACGCTTTGCATTATGAAGGGCGCGATCTTTGCGATGACGAAGCATATCGCCACCTGCTGGTAAAATACGGCATTCCGGAAGCCGCTTTCTACGAAAAGCTGCATGATCCGGTGTACAAAGAAAAAGCCCATGAAGAATTTGCTTTGGTCAAACAGCTGCAGGTGACGGGATTTCCGACAGTATTTCTACAGGTGAGCGATACGAAGTTTTACTTGCTGAGCCGTGGTTACACCGATTATGATACGCTGAAAAAAAGTATCGGAGAGGCAATGGCCAAGTGACCGATTAAGATTACCTTGCATATCCCTCAAAACGGACCCAATGGTCCGTTGGAGAAGGTATAATACACATCAATATGGAATATAACAAGATCATCGCCGTTACCGGATTACCGGGATTGTACGAGTTGCTGAGCAGCAAATCCGATGGAGCCATCGTTCGTTCGCTCGACGATAAAACCACCCGGTTTGTATCCAGCCGCATCCATAACTTTTCCCATCTTGAAAGCATCGAGGTCTACACTGTGCGAGACAATGCCAACCTGGTGGATATCCTAAAGGCCATGGAGGTCAGTGCGGAGAAGCTGCCGGATGAGAAAGACGGAGCAGAGCTGAAAGCCTACTTCACCAAGGTCTACCCGGATCTCGATTTCGACAGAGTATACAGCAGCGACCTGAAAAAAATGGTCAAGTGGTTCAGTGTACTAAAGGCAAATAATATAGAGATCAAATTATCGGAGCCGGAAGAAGAAGAAGAGGCAGCACCGGAAGAAGCGGTAGTGGAAGAAGCGACGGCAGTTTCGAAAAAAACGGCGGCGCCAAAAAAGGGAGCGACAACGGCAGAAGCGACAGCAACAGCGAAGGCGCCGGCAAAAGCGGCAGCGACAGCGGAAAAACCGGCGACGGCTGAAAAGGCGGTAAAAGCTGAAAAGGCAGTGGCAAAGGAAAAGGCAGCACCGGCTGAGGCGGAAAAGCCTAAGGCAAAAAAAACTGACGAAAAAGAAAAAGATAAGCCGGCGAAGACAGAAAAAGCTAAGAAGACAGAAGGAGACAAAACCGAAAAGCCGGTCGCGGAAAAACAGAAAGGGACAGCCAAAAAGAAAAGTTAACGATAATGACTCCTACAGCAGAATTGAAGAACCCGGTGAGGCATTTTTTACCGCAGGATTATGTTGTGACGGATTGGAACAGCCTGGAACCTTATTTCCGCGCGCTGGAAGAGCGTCCGTTGGCCACCAGGGCAGCCCTGGAAAAATGGCTATTAGATACAAGTGAACTGGAGGCGGTGGTGAGTGAAGACATCAGCTGGCGTCAGATCAAAATGACGTGCGACACGGAAAATAAGAGTTTGGAAGAGGCATTTAATTATTTCTGTCTGGAGATACAGCCAAAGATAGAACCCTATGCCGACAGAATCAACAAGCGGCTGATCGAGAATCCGCATACACAGGAATTAGACCCCAGGGACTATTTCAGTTATTTGCGCTCGGTCCGGAAGAAGATCGAACTGTTTCGGGAGTCTAACATCCCCTTGTTTGCAGAAGCCAGCATACTGGGTCAGCAATATGGCGTTGTCTCCGGAAAGATGACCGTGAAAATGGGTGATCAGGAATACACGCTGCAACAGGCTGCTAAATTCCTGGAAAGCCCTGACAGAGCCGTTCGGGAAGAGGTTTACCGTAAGATCCAGACCCGGAGAGCTCAGGACAAAGATTCACTGAACGATCTGTATTCCAAGCTGATCGACATCCGCAACCGGGTTGGACTGAACGCCGGTTTCAGCAATTACCGGGATTTTAAGTTCGAAGACCTGGGTCGTTTCGACTATACCAAGGAAGACTGCTTTCGATTTCACGAAGCAGTAAAGGAATACGTGGTTCCGCTGGTCAACAAGATCAATGAAAAAAAACGGAAGAAACTGGGGCTCGATACCCTGAGACCCTGGGACGTTGAGGCTGAGCCGGCAGGGATCAAACCCCTCCGCCCCTTTACGAACGGCGACGACCTGCTGACGAAAACGATCGCCTGCTTCAACCGGCTGAATCCCTTCTTTGGCGATTGCCTCCGGACCATGCTGAAAATGGGTAGATTCGACCTCGAAAGCAGGAAAGGGAAAGCCCCCGGCGGCTATAATTGCCCGTTAGCAGAAACCGGCGCTCCCTTTATTTTCATGAACGCCAGCGGTCAAATGGGCGACCTCACAACGATGGTACACGAAGGCGGCCATGCGATCCACTCTTTCCTTGCACACCCGCTGAAACTGAGTGCCTTCAAGGATTATCCCATGGAGATCGCTGAAGTGGCAAGCATGTCTATGGAATTGTTTAGCATGGATCATTGGGACTTATTCTTTGAAGATAAAAACGATTTAGCACGAGCGCGCGAACATCAGCTCGAAAGAGTGATTACTATTTTCCCCTGGATAGCTACTATTGACAAATTTCAACATTGGATATACGAAAATCCTTATCATACGCTGGAACAGAGGAAGGAGAAGTGGATGGAAATCCTGGAAGAGTTTTCTTCGCATTCGGTTGATTGGCGTGGCCTGGAGGAGTATCGCGAATACGGCTGGCAGAAGCAGCTGCATCTGTATGAAGTTCCATTTTATTATATCGAATATGGTATTGCCCAGTTAGGAGCTCTTGGCCTGTGGATGCAGTATAAGCGCAACAAAGAGAATGCGTTAAGCAATTATATGCAAGCGCTAAGCCTGGGCGCAACGCGGACTTTACCGGAATTATACGATGCAGCAGGACTCAAGTTTAACTTTGCTAAAGAGCAGATTAAACAACTGATGGATTTTGTTGGCGAAGAAATGGAAAAAATTGCGGCAGATTAAATTTTGCAAAATACTCACAAAGTAGTGCACACACCTCTTGTTCGTATGCTTTTTTCCGGCTATATTTGTGCAACAAGTGTAATAAAATTTGCGGGTGTTTATTAAACACCTTCCCAATAAAGAAGCTACTAATCAGAGCCTTAACCAAAAGTCCCGGTGTTTCTACATCGGGGCTTTCTTTTTTGTAGATTATGCCCCACCACAACTTTTACAAATACCGCTGACAAGCATTTCTACCTGCTGGGCGCTATAGCCCCGGGGAAGTTTTATAGAAGGAACAACTACCTCTTCCAGACATGTCGTGTTGCCACAACGGTTACAAATAAAATGAACATGATCATCCTGGTGATGCCCGTCGGAACAATCATCTTTACATAACGCATAACGTATAGAATTATCCGAAGAGGGTATACTGTGTATCAATCCTTTTTCAAGGAATGCTTGCAGGGTTCGGTATACGGTTACGCGATCGAATTTCTCTCCGGCCTTTTTTTCGATATCACCATGCGAGAGCGCGCCTTCATGTTGCAGAAAAAGTTCGAGTATCCTGCGACGACCATCGGTAACACTCAACTGAGTCTTTTTCAGCAGCTCTGTAACTTTACTTTCTATCATATCAACCCGCATTATTGGTTAGTGTATAAAGAATTGGCTATTCGCGGCGCAGCGGCCTTTTCCTTCAACAGCACAGAAACATCCTTCTCCAGCTCATCCAGCTCATCCTGTTTCAGTCCATCATATATTTTTCTGACATGTCCCCCCCTATCTACGAGGGCCACAAATTGGGTATGTAGAAATTGCTCATTTATATTGAGCGCATTATTTTTCGGATCATCCAACAGATAGCCATTCCTCGCCAGATGATAAAGGCTGTCTTTCCTCCCGGTCAAAAACCACCATCGTTGGGGATCCGCACCCAAAGAATCCGCGTAGTGCTTCATACGCCCTACACTGTCCGTCTCCGGGTCTACCGTATAAGAGAGGATCCGAAAATCTGTCTCACCAGCCAAATCGTCCGACAGCCGTTTCATATTGACATTCATCCTGGGACAAATACCTCTGCACGTCGTGAAGAAATATTCCGCCACATAAACTTTACCGGCCACATCCTTATCCGTGACCCGCTGACCTTGCTGGTTGTCAAAGGAAAAGGGCGGCACATAACTGAGGACCGGCAACATCGGCGCTCCAAATCCAGGGACCCAGCGAACGAGGGCAAAATAAAAGCAGATAAAGAGCAATAGGAAGAATCCTATCAGCAAGCCCAATTTTTTCTTGTTCATGATCCTGCAAAGTTAGCATTGTATCCCGTAATTGTTCTTTTTGCAACTTTGTTGCATTTGTTATATCTTTGCGGGCTATGCGTCTACATCATCGTATCAACTGGGATGGGCTGGGTATTTTTACCTCCCTCCTGTGCGCTATCCATTGTGCCCTTCTGCCGCTGATTGTCACCTTTTTGCCTTTAATGGGGCTGGGATTCATCCGGAACCCCCTGTTTGAATACGGCATGATCGGGTTAGCCTTCGTTATCGGCACTTCGGCGCTCTGGCATGGTTTCTCCCGGCACCATCACCGGCTGATGCCCTGGCTGCTGTTCGTCGGCGGGATGATCCTATTGATTGCCAAAGAAATATGGGGCCGGTATGAGCTTTATTTCCTGCCATTCGCAGTGGCGCTGATCATTTCGGCACATGTGGTCAATTATCGGCTTTCGCGACCCATACGGCTACGGCAGGCGATGAAAGTGGTCGGACCGGGGGATTTTCCCGATTTAGAAAAACAAGCTGCCGGGGATTTGTTACCTTTGGGCCATTAAACGCCCATCCCGGGCACATACTTAAACGGCTTCTTTATGATCAGAACAGGCAATCCGGTTATCAGCATCTACACTGAAATGACGCCCAATCCGGAAACGATGAAATTCGTGGCCAACAAATTGTTGTACCCCGGTAAAAGCATCGATTTTCCCGATACGGAAGCTGCTAAGCCCTCCCCGCTGGCAATCGAATTGTTTGGCTTTCCCTTTATCAAGGCCGTTTTTATCGCCAGCAATTTCGTTACGCTCACCAAGACCCCCGATACGGATTGGGATGATGTCATCCCCGCTATCCGGCAGTTCCTGAAAGAATACCTCGAAGAAAACAAGCCGATCATCAATGAAGAAGACATTGTCCTCGTCAAATCCGAAGGCAATATCATCGACGCGGATGACGACGATGTGGTCAAAAGGATCAAGGAGCTGTTGGAAAACTATGTCAAGCCCGCCGTTGAGATGGACGGAGGCGCGATCCAGTTCAAAAGCTATAATGAAGGTACTGTCAACCTCATGCTGCAAGGTAGCTGTTCGGGCTGCCCTTCTTCCATGATCACCCTCAAAGCAGGGATAGAAGGCATGATGAAACGTATGATCCCCGAAGTAAAAGAAGTAGTAGCCGAAGCAGAATAATGTCTATGGAGACGCTGCAAGAGCTTTTCCGTCAATTCCTGCTGGACTTGAAAAATACCGGCTGGCTTGAATTTATTGCTGTGTTGTCTGGTATAGTCAGCGTCTGGTATAGCCGAAAAGAAGATATCCTCGTTTATCCTACTGGTCTCATCAATACGCTGGCCTATGTCTGGCTGAGCTTTCATTCATCGCTTTTGGGCGAAGCCAGCGTCAATCTCTATTATACTATCCTGAGTATTTATGGCTGGATCCTGTGGTCGAAGAAAGATCAGCAGCAGCAGGTCATTCTCCATGTCACCAGGTCTTCCCGAAAAGAGCTATTGCAGCAATACGCTTTCTTCGGTGTTGGCTATGCTCTTATGTTCTTTGCCCTGACTTTCCTCAAACGCGGGTTTGCGCCGATGGCCATTCCCTGGGCGGATGCCTTTGCTTCCGCCACCGCCTATACCGGCATGTGGCTGATGACGAAAAAGAAGCTGGAAAGCTGGTATTGGTGGATAGCAACGAATGTCGCCAGCATTCCCCTGTATTTCATCAAGCACTATGTTTTTACCAGTGTTTATTATGTGATCCTTCTTGGCCTCGCGATAGCCGGGCTGCTGGAATGGAACAAAAAGCTCAAAAGTCTTGTCGCTTATGGCGTGTAGGAAAATCGTCATCATCGGACCGGAATCGACTGGCAAATCCACGCTTTGCGAAGGGTTGGCGGCACATTATCTGACCACCTGGGTGCCTGAATACGCACGGGAGTATATGCTTTCGCACGGAACACAATATAATTATGACGATCTCTCGACGATAGCCCGGGGGCAGCTGGCGCTGGAGGATGCCGCAAGGGAACGTCCGAGCGATTCAGTCATCTTCATCGACACCGATCTCTACGTAATGAAAGTATGGAGCGAGTATGTTTTCGGCCAATGCGAGGCCTGGATCTTGCAGGAGATCGCCGGGCGTCACTATGACGGCTATTTGTTATGCCGGGCGGATCTTCCTTGGGTGAAAGACGAATTAAGGGAATATCCTGATCTGGCCACGCGGGAAAAGCTGTTCCATATTTATCGTGATCTCCTCATCAACCAATCTGTTCCCTGGGCGGAGGTTGGGGGTTCGGCCGATGAGCGATTGACAAACGCCATCGCGGCGGTGGAGCGTCTACTGCACTAATTTCTGAATATCGGGATCTTCCTGCAAATGGCTCATCTGGCCCAAGGCCCAGGCAGCGCGGGCGGCTACGTGATCCGATAATGGCTTAACCGTATAGATCTTTGGGTTGGGCAGGCAGGCAGCGATCCTGGCGGCCTCCAGCCGGGTGAGCTCTTTAGCCGGAATATGGTAATATGCCCGTGAAGCGGCTTCAATCCCATAGATTCCTTTTCCCATCTCGGCTACATTGAGGTACATCTCCAGGATTCGTTTCTTTCCCCAGACCATTTCTATCATGAAAGTAAAATAGACTTCCATGCCTTTGCGAAGCCAGCTGCGTCCCTGCCAGAGAAAGACGTTCTTGGCTACCTGCTGACTGATCGTGCTCGCGCCGTGGAGAGACTTGCTCTTTTGATTGTGCTTCATTGCCTTTTCGATATTCTTGAAATCGAAACCGTCGTGATCGGGAAAGAGTTGATCTTCCGTACTGATGACCGCCAATTTAGCGTAAGGAGAGATATCCTTCATGCCGACATAGGTCCGATGGAGACCATCCCCTTCGATCAGGCTGCCCACCTGGGTCAGCGTAATAGGGGGATTGACCCATTTGAGCAGGAGAATATACAGCAGCTGAAGAATGAACAGGACGATCAGCACACGCCGGATCACTCGCCAGGCACGCGGAATCAGTCCTTTGGTATTGATAGGAGGCATATTAAAAGCCGCTGGAAGCGGCTGGACCGAAGGTCAGACACAACCGAGAGACGAGCGTAGCTCGGCCGAAGGTTGCGGGCGCAGTCCAGTTGGCACGAAAAGGGCGATATTTCAAAGACGACCTTTTCGTGCACATCAACGTTTATCCTTGGTGATCTGCAGATACACCAACTTAAATCTTCCGCCCAGCTTGTAGTACTTGCTGGTAAATTCTGCCAGCAGAAATCCACCCACCAGCAATGCCCCTCCGATCACATAACCCCCGGTGGTAAACCACTGATTGGGATGATCCTGCCGGAGTCCGCCGTTGATGACGCTGATGGCTGTAAATCCGGCGCCGGCTACCATCATCAAATCCCCCAGTGTAGCATAGTTGATGGTCCCCTTTGTCCGCTGGATGACGGCGATCTCATTGTAATGAAACATCTGACCGGCAATAAATACCGTGTCATGCCGCAGGTCATCGATGGTACCACTGAACCATTGTCCATAAACAGTCTTGAAGGTCATCGGATCGCCGACAGTATACGCGCGTTCGTGCATCCCTCTTCTTTGCAACACGAGTACATCATTCTGCGCCATGCTGCAGAATGGAATAAGGCATATAAATAATATGAGAAGCTTGTGCATCATATGGTTCCAAACATACAAAGTTCTTTGAAAGTTGATTGTTAAATGACGTTAACATTTAAGGGCTGTAGGCAGCTAACGCAAAACCTTGTGAAAAACAATAACATCCCACAATAGCGCTATTCCGAAACCAATCAGGATCGTGCCGGCGATCTTATTGACAATCGTGAGGGTGCGGATGGTCAGTTTACTTCTCAGCCGTCCGGCCATCATTACCTTGCCAACATCGGCGCTCATGTTCACCAGCAGGCAGACGGAAAAAATGACGATCCGTTCCTTCAGGGTATGAGTCAGCGAAAGTACCGTCGCATTTCCCAGCCAGAAGAAGATCACGCCGGGATTAAGGGTATTGATGATAAATCCGGAAGCAAAGACCCTGGCCATATCCCGTTTGCGAAAGCGGGTCTCGCCTCCTTCCTGGGTGCGGCCGAGCGAGACTTTTTTGAAAAAAACGAAATAAATGCCCATGACGATGAGAAAACCGCCGCCACCGAAGGCGATAACCTTCGAATGCTCCAGCATTTCGCTGACGAGAGCTGTAAGGGTATTGCTGAGCACGACCAGCAGGATATCGCTGATCCATACGCCGGCGACGAAGCTAAATCCGCCTTTGTGCCCGTTGTCGAGGCTTTGTTTGATGATGGTAAAAATGATGGGGCCCACCGACAAGGCAAGAACAAACCCCAGCGCCAATCCTTTCAATACGGATTCCATCATAACAGTATCTTTAAAGAGCCGCTGGAAGCGGCTCGACCGAAGGTCAATCATTAGACCTTTGCCGGAAAAGGGTTACTTTTTAGACACCCTTTTCCGGCACATATTAAATGCTCCCTGTTTCCAGGAACTTTTGCCAGTCCTGCAGCATTTTTCCTTTCAATACGCGGGGGAACTTATGTTGACCCCCTATTTTTCCTTTAAGACGCATAAAATCCATAAACTTTTGCTCCGGGAGTACCTTGACCTGAATGTCCTTCAGGGCACTCTCCCGCTCAACCGCATAGTCGTCATTCAATTCCTTGAGCTTGTCGTCGATTTTCTGACGTAACAATTTCTCATCGGCCGGTTCATTGCAGGACAACCACCATTGATGTGCAAAGAATAAGCCATGGGGTATGCCTGCCACGGCAAACTCCCGGATGGAAAGATTCATTTCTTCGCTGGCCAGCTGCACGGCTCTGTTCATGTTATCCACGCTAAGGTGTTCGCCGACCAGACTGAGAAAATGCTTGGTCCTTCCGGTGATAATGATCTCGCAACGACTTTTATCCACGAACCGGACGGTATCCCCGATCAGGTATCGCCATGCGCCGGCGCTGGTGCTTAGCAGCAAGGCATAATCCTTTCCTTCCTCTACCTCATGGATCATATATGCCGTTGGGTTGGGGACCATATTTCCGTCGCCGTCGAAATTTTTTTCGTCAAAGGGCACGAACTCGAGAAAAATATGCTGGTTGGTGACTAATCGCATTCCCTTCGCATGCTGTGTGTCCTGGTAAGCGATAAAACCTTCGGAGGCGAGATATGTCTCAATGTAAGTCAGGGGCTTGCCCAACAATTTCTCAAACCCTTTTCTATAAGGCTCGAATGATACGCCACCGTGAACGAAGAAGGCGACGTTAGGCCAGATCTCGTGGATATTATTCAGCTTGTAGCGTTCGATGATCTTTTCCATGCACAGCTGTATCCAGCCGGGCACGCCGACCAGGAATCCAATATCCCATTGGGGAGCCAGGTTGACGACTTCTTCCAGCTTCTTCGTCCAGTCCTTGGTCCGGGCGACCTTCTTTCCCGGTTTGTAGAAAGGCTGGAACCAGAACGGCACCTTGCGTGCGGTGATGCCGCTGAGATCGCCGGCATAATAGCCCGAGCCTTTCTGGAGGCTGGTGGTGCCACCGATCATCAGCCAACCCTTGCTGAGGCTTTTGACGGGAATGTCGCGATAGGTCCGCAGCGAAAGTAACTGCCTGACCATCACGATCCGGTTGCCGCGCAGCATATCGTTGGTGATGGGAATATATTTGCTGCCAGCCTCGGAAGTGCCGGAAGAAAGTGCATAGTATTTGATCTTACCCGGCCAGCACACATCGGCCTTCCCTTCCAGCGACTGGTTCCACCAGGCTTCATGGATCGAATTATAGTCGAAGGTCGGAACGATTTCCTGAAATTTCTTTCCCGGATTCTTGCGGTTGAGGAGGATTTCATCAAATCGATATTTTTGACCGAATTCCGTAAACCTCGCTTTTTTAAGTAGCTTCCGCAATACCCTCAACTGTTGCCGTCCAGGAGATTTCTGGGGTAGCCGTAATGCCTTTGCCAGGGATTTAGGTAATTGAATTTCAATCAATGCCATTGAGTAACCCCGTAGTTTGGTATGCGGCGAAATTAAGGTTTTGGATGATATTTTTGTTACATTTATTTGATGAACCTGAAACTCACCCCCCTCTACCTGCTTTCCTTCATGATTCTTGTATTGCTTGTGCATGAAATACATGATTGGACACATGTGCTGGTAGCCAGGATAGGCTGCTCCTGCTGGGGGATGCGAGTTTTCGACGGGTGGGATTTTTGCCCGGATTGTTTTCCCTCTGCCGGGCAGCGGGCGATTGTAACGGTCGTAGGTCCTGTGATCAATTTTATCCTGCTTTGGATCGGCTGGAGCCTGCTGAATGAAGACAATCAGGTGGGCGAACAATCCCTGGGTTGCACGTTGGTTTTAGCCACTTTGCCGCTGAATATCCTATTGGCGGCCACTGCCGGCGGCGGAGATCTGACCACCGCCTTCCGGTGGCTGGAGCCGGATGATGCTCAGAACAATCCCCATATCGTCAGTATACTGGGGTTGTTGATCACGGTGGCGTTGACCGTTCCTCCCCTCATCCGGACCTTTCTCCGGCTGCCCGGGTATCTGGGAAAATTTGTCGCCTTTCCGATCCTGTTGTGGGTGCCGGGCAAGCTGGACCATTGGGTCGGTGTAGGGCTGAACCGATGGCTGATAAAACCCGGTACCGATCAGGCACATGCCTATGCCTGGGTGATCGCGTGGCTGATACTATTACTGACCGGCTGGTTTTTCACCCGGAGGCAGCCGGCGGAGCTGATCCGTGAAGTGGCGTTATGACCCATATTTCACCCTTTCCGTCACGGCTGGAACTCCCAACGGCCGATTGACTGCCAGCGGCGTAGAACAGGACGTGTTGATGTCGCCGGTAAGGAGCCCCGGGAGCCCCGGATTCGAGGACAGCAATGCAGTCTTTAAAAGAAAAATGTTCCCCTTCGCAGAAAATAATTTCATCGGCCTCTTGTGGGTCTGGCGCCGGCTTTCTTTTTTCTGCAGCGTCCAGGAGCGGCCTGAGATGCCCGATAGTAGCGGAATCACCTGCAAGCCAGGTACGGTGCGGCGCAGCAGACGAGGGGCGTTGCCCGGCGGATGACGACAACCCCGATGACGGCCGCCGGATGATTCTGCCAATGGCTCCCAGACCCGCCCTTAGCCAGATAGCCATCTCGAGACCGGCCGCAAAGACACGGGAAAAGCCCCTGTTAAAATGTTTGCGCCGGAACTGGTTCATGGCCTTATAGAACTGCCGGATATGGCGGATATCTTTGGCGGTACTTTCTCCTTTGAAGTGCACGATAGTCGCCTCGGCGAAATAATAGTTGACGTACCCGGCCTGTTCCAGCCGATAGCTCAGGTCGATATCCTCCGCATACATAAAGTAGTCGCTGTCAAAAGGCCCTACCCTGGTCAGAGCAGCCCGGCTGATCCAGAGACAAGCGCCGGACAATACCGGCGAAGGATGGGACCGGCTGGCCGGCAGGTGTCCCAGGTAATAGGTAGCAAAGAGCCGGGAATGCGGGAAAAGAGCGGTCAGACCAAATAATTTACAGGCTGCCACCCAAGGCGAGGGAAACCCTCTGCGTGATTCTTTGAGAAAACGGCCACTGCCATCGACCATCCGGGGGCAAAGTCCGCCAATGCCGGGTGTGGATTGCAGGAAGGAAAGACAGCGTCGTGCAAGATCTTCCGGCAGGATCGTATCAGGATTGAGGAAGAGAATATAATCGCCCCGCGCCTCCTGCAGCGCCTGGTTGTTAGCCCGGGCAAATCCGACGTTTACCGTGTTGGCAATGAAGGTAACGGCCGGAAACAATGGGCGGAGAAATGCAACACTGTCATCGCCTGAATCATTGTCGATGACGATGATTTCCGCATCGATGCCTCGCAGGGCATTTTGGACGGAATGCAGGCAGAGCTCCAGAAAATGCTTTACCCGGTAATTCACTATAATAACGGAAAGGATCATGGCGGGTGACTTTTGCGAAGTACGATCATTTGGATTAAACTTGGACAAGTGGCGAAAAATTGATATATTTGCATTTGTCAATTTGAATGAATATGGGTCTTTCTATCAAACAGATCGAAAAAGTTTCCAAGGCATTAGGCGACAGCAACAGGCTCAAGATCCTGTATTATCTTTCCGGCATGGGCGGATGTGGCGAATGCTCGGCCCTGCAGGAAGTCATCGATCTGGCTCAACCTTCCATTTCCCATCACGTCAAGATCCTGGTCGAATCCGGGCTGATCGAAGGAGAAAAGGAAGGCAGAAATTATACCTACACCCTGAACAGTAACGCGCTGAACGAATATCTTGGGGCGCTGCAAAAGCTGGAAGGAATAAAACAACCATAAGGCCCCGGCTGCCTATCTTTGCGGCATGCTGAAATCAACACTTATCAGAGCGGCTGAAGCAGGAGCGACCGTTATGCAACGGTTTTTTCAGGGAGAATTTACGATCTCCAATAAGGAAGGTATTAATAACCTCGTTACGGAGGCTGACCTCGCGTCGGAAAAGGCGATCTTCGAGATCATCAAAAATGATTATCCGGATCATTTCCTGCTGAGCGAGGAGACGGGGGAAATCGTTACGGATTCCAATTACAAGTGGATCATCGACCCGATCGACGGGACGGTGAACTTCGCCCATGGCCTGCCGCTCTGCTGTGTCAGCATCGGTCTGGAGCAGGATGGCCAGATGATCATGGGGGTGGTATATAACCCTTTCTTGAAAGAATTCTTTTTTGCGCAAAAAGGCTATGGAGCTTCCTTGAATGACAAGAAGATAACCGTCAGCCAGGAGACATCTGTCCTTACATCCTGTCTGGTGACAGGATTCCCCTATACCTACCTCGATCAGCCTAATGGTCCGCTGGAAGTTTTCACCAGGCTCATCCGCGGCGGGGTGCCGGTCCGGCGGCTGGGTTCGGCGGCTATTGACCTGTGTTGGGTGGCCGCAGGCCGTTTCGACGGTTTTTATGAACACAAGCTGAATGCGTGGGATAGTGCAGCCGGTTACCTGATGGTAGAAGAGGCGGGCGGACGGGTGTCCGATTTTACCGGCGGCCGGTATTCTCCTTACCAGCCGCATATCATTGCCACGAACGGAAAGATCCACGACGAGCTGGTCTCCGTAGTTAACAACCGGCACGCTACATTATAAGGCGTCCGCCAATAACATTACTATGAGTGAAAACAGGACCGAAATATCATCGCTGGGGGAATTCGGATTGATCGATCACTTGACGGCGAACATCGAGATAAAAAATGCATCGACCCTGGTCGGAGTGGGTGATGACGCAGCTGTCATCGATCATTTCGGCAAACAAACGGTGATTACCACCGATCTGCTGCTCGAAGACGTTCACTTCGACCTGATGTATACCCCATTACAACATCTGGGTTATAAGTCTGTCATAGTGAATCTCAGCGATGTCTATGCAATGAATGCCATCCCGACCCAGATCACCCTCAGCCTGGGTATCAGCAACCGTTTCAGCGTAGAGGCCCTTGATGAATTCTATGAAGGAGTGTATGCCGCCTGTGAAGCCTATGGGGTAGACCTGGTCGGAGGAGACACGGCTTCTTCCAAAAAGGGATTTGTCATCTCCGTCACCGCGATCGGGGAAGTAACGCCAGACCAGTTTGTCCGGCGTAGTACCGCGAAGACGGGCGACCTGCTGTGTTGCACCGGAGATCTTGGCGCCGCTTATATCGGGCTGATCCTGTTGGAAAGGGAAAAGAAGATCTTTTTAGAAAGCCCACAGGTCAAAGCCGACCTAGAGGGAGAAAAATATGTGATCGGCCGCCTCCTGAAACCTGAAGCCAGGAAAGATATCATTGAATTCTTCCAGCAGTCGGAACTGCTGCCGACGGCGATGATGGACATCAGCGACGGCCTGAGCTCGGAGATCCTCCATATCTGCCGCCAGAGCCAGCTGGGGTGTGTGTTGTATGAGGACAAGATCCCCATCGCGGAGGACACCCGCAATGCGGCCTACAAATTCGAGCTGGACCCGACGGCCTGCGCACTCAGCGGGGGGGAAGATTATGAGCTGCTGTTCACCATCCCCCAGCAGGATTATGACAAGCTGGTGCTGAATGAGCAGATCAGTGTGATAGGCTACATGACCGAGCCCGAAGCGGGTCGAAAGATCATAACCAAGGGGGGCAATACGTTCGATATTACTGCACAGGGGTGGAATGCCTTTGCTGCCAAATGATTTCCTGCATGAACAGACTCCTGTCATTCTGTTATCTTATTCTATGTCTTTCCCTATTGTCCTGCGGGACGTCGGAAAAGGCGTTCCGGTCCGACAGGAAATATTCCCCGGCAGTGTTACGGGAAGACTACCAGATCTTCCGCAACGTACTGGAAGCATGGCATCCCAGTTTGTACTGGTACACTCCGCGGGACAGCATGAATTATTTTTTCGCGAGCGGCTATTCTGCATTGAATGACTCCATGACCGAGCCGCAGTTCAGGATGGTGTTGAGCTATGTGATCGCCAGGATCCGGTGTGGGCATACTTCTATCGGCGCGTCCAGGAACTATACCCGCTATCTCGATACTGCCAGGCTGCCGCAATTCCCGTTGATCCTGAAATTCTGGAATGACACGATGGCCGTAGCGCTCAACCTCAACCGGCAGGACACAGTCCTGAAAAGAGGCACCCTGATCTATACCATCAATGGAAAAACGGCCCATCAGTTGACGGATACCCTCTTCCCATATATCGTCAGCGATGGCTACAACCTGACTGGAAAATATCAATATCTCAGTACCGGACTGCATTTCAGCTCCTGGTATAAGGATGTGTTCGGTTTTAGGAATGGTTTTGATATAGGCTATCGGGATACTGCCGGCCGGATGGAGCAGATCCACATCCCGGTGTATGATCCAAACGCAGATACGGTGCAAAGAAGTCTGGGCAAGGTACTGATGCCGGGAACGGGGCAGCGGAGACCAGGGCCGTCGCAGCCGATGAGGCATCCCGGCAGACGAGCCCGGAAGAGAAGGGAGTTGCTTTTTACCCGTAATCTGCAATTGGATGCCAGCACGCATTCGGCATTTGTAACGCTCAATACCTTCGAGCGGGGTTATGGTCTCCGGGGGTTCTTCCGCGAGACGTTCAAAGTCCTGAAAGACAGCCAGGTGAAGAACCTGGTGATCGATGTCCGGTCCAACGGCGGGGGCGATGCCGCCATTTCCACGCTCCTGACCCGCTACCTGATCAATAAAAAATTCAAGCTGGCGGATTCCCTCTATACGGTGCGGCGTCACAGCCGGTATGACGGTTATATTCAGCATGGCGCTGTCTATGATGTACTGACTTTCTTTGCCAGCCGCCGGCATTCAGACGGCTTCTATCATTTCGGCTATTTCGAACGCCATTACTACCCCCCGATCAAAAAGGACCATTTCGACGGTGCAGTATATATCCTGACGGGCGGCAATTCCTTTTCCGCCACCTGTCTGTTTGCCGGAGCTTTAAAAGGCCAATCCAATGTGACGCTGGTCGGGGAGGAAACCGGCGGCGGCTATTACGGCAATACCGCCTGGATGATCCCGGATGTGACACTACCGGTGACAGGTATTCGATTTCGATTGCCGCGATTCCGGTTAGTAGTAGACGGTACACGTGAAAAGAACGGGCGGGGCGTGTTGCCTGATATTTTGGCGCTGCCGTCGCTGGAGGCCTTGGGTAAAGGGCTGGATTTCAAGACGGCGAAGGCGAAGGAGCTGATCCGGCTCAAGTCAGCGGATAAACCGGGCGGCATCTCCCCATGAGCACAGAACAGGCTTTGAGTTGAAGACTCAGCTCGTTGAGATCGACAGGCTTGGCGATGGAATGGTCTGTCTCTCCCTTCAGGCAGACTTGTTTGAAATTCAGTCTTGCATTACTCGTCATGGAAATGATCAGCGGTCGCTTGTTTTGCCGGTATAGCCCGGTGACGGTCGGGACCCCTTCCACTTCCAGCATCTGGATGTCCACCAGTATGACATCGTACGCTTTCGTACTTGTCTTGTTCTGGACTTCCTGGCGGCTGGCTGCCACTTCAGGCTGGTATCCCAGTTGGCAAAGAAGTTTTTTGGTAGTAAGATGCGTCTCCGGATTGGAATCGGCAAGGAGAATACTGAGAGGGTACGATGAAGAAAATAGGGTTGTGTTTTCCATGGATAATGCAAAATAACCCCGATTTCTTCTCATTCTGGTGCAGACGACAGTGTTTTCTTCTTTACATAGGCAGAAGCGCAGGATTACCTACATGGTTCCTTCTATTTTCTATTCTTCGCCAGCGACAAGCACCTGCAATAAATTCAATTGTTCATCGAGCAGCACCAGATCGGCGGAGGCCCCGGGTTGGATGACGCCCCAACGATCCTGCAGGCCGAGGAGGGTAGCGGGATAGAGTGCCGCCATCCGGAGCGCTTCCGGCAATGGGATTCCGACCTTCTCCACTCCGTTGCGAACGGCCTGTAACATCGTCAGGGCAGAACCGGAAAGAGTGCCATCCGGCAGCGTATATCTATCTCCTTTATATACGTGCTTGTACTCGCCATATTGTACTTCGGCTACGGCATCCGTTATAAAGAACAGCCGGTCCTGCATAATTTTCTTACTGATGCGGACCGAGGCGAAGTCGACATGAACGCCATCGCAGACGATGCTGCTGCGGACATCGTTATTATCATAGACCGCCCCCACGAATCCGGGCTGGCGTCCCTGCAATGGAGACATGGCATTGAAGAGGTGTGTGGCGGCGGGGATGCCCTGGTAAAATCCCTCGATGGCCTCTTCATACGTGGCATTGCTGTGACCGGCTGACAGGATAATCCCGCTTTGGATCAGCAGCTCTATGCATTCCCGATCGCATTGCTCCGGCGCCAGGGTCATCATCCGGAAGATATCCCGGCCGTGCTGCAGCAGGAGTCGAATCTCATCGGTAGTAGGCTGTTTGATAAACTTTTCGATATGAGCACCTCTTTTGACCGGGTTGATGTAGGGTCCTTCGAGGTGGACGCCCAGCAGACCCTTTCCACCACTATTGCGGTATTGCCGCGCGACGTCCATCCCCCGGATCATTTTTTCGATGGAGTTGGTAGCCAGGGTGATCATGAATTGGGTGCAGCCGCCAAGGAGGCAATATTCATACACCGCCTCCAGCGATTCGGTCGTCATTTCTGCCGAGAAGAGCATCCCGTTGCCTCCGTAGATCTGGAGGTCCAGGAAGGCCGGCGCCAGCATATAGCCGTCGAGTTGACGGATGCGGTAGTCTGCCGGGATGGCGGATGCCGCGACAATATCCACTACCTTTCCTTCTTTTACGAGGACTGCCCGGCCGGTATGAATGTCATGGCCGGTAAATATTTCACGGGCAATAAGTGCTATCGACATATGTTTCGGGCCTCTGGTTTTTTACGAATGTAACCCTTCGGCCCGAAACAATCTAATGATGGGCCTTCGGCCAGCGGACCCGTGGTCCGCTCCGCTAAGGGTCTATATGAAAACGATCGGCGTCTTTCCAAAAGGGAAAGCGATCCCGGATCGCGTCCAGTTTTTCTTTCTCCAACGTGACCGTAAACACCTCCTCTTTCCCGACTCCGTGATAGAGGATCTCCCCTAGCGGATCGACGATCATCGAGTCGCCGCTATGATAAATTTTATTGCCGTCATCGCCGACGCGATTGACGCCAATGACATACGCCTGGTTTTCGATGGCGCGGGCCAGCAATAGGGTCTTCCAAGCATGCGATCTTCGCTCTGGCCAGTTGCCGACATAAATGATCAGGTCGTATTCGAGCCCATCCTCGGACGCCTGGCGACTCCAGACGGGGAAACGCAGGTCATAGCAGACCAGCAGCAATATCCTCCAGCCTTTGACGGAGGCGACGAGACGTTTGTGGCCGGCAGAATAATGTTCGTTTTCGCCGGCATAGGCAAACCGGTGGCGTTTGTCATAATAACCGTACTGACCGTTGGGCAACATCCAAATCAGCCGGTTAAAATACTTTCCTTCTTCTTCTATGATGACGCTTCCGGTGAGAATGATCTTTTTCTGCGTGGCAACCTTCGTCATCCAGGCTACGGTCGGACCGTCCATGGGTTCGGCGAGCGATTCGGGCCGCATGCTGAAGCCGGTGCTGAACATTTCGGGGAGGATGACCAGTTCGGTGTATACGGAGATCCCGTCAATCTTTTCTTCGAGCCGCCGGAGATTGGCCGCTTTATCTTCCCATTGAAGATCTGGTTGGATAGTGGTGACGGTGAGCGTGGACATATCGCAAAGTAAGATAAATACGCTAAAGTTTGTCGTGGCCGTCGGCTGCCGCCGGCAATTCCTTAATGACCTCCGCTACGCGATCCTGCTCGTATCCTTTCCGCACCAGGTACTCCTGCAATTTGCCGCGGCGGGCGAAGGCTGTCTCATCTTTTAGCGCCTCCCATTTTGTCGCGGCCAGGCGGTTAAGCGTTTTGCGATAATCGTCCTCCTCAATGGCCGTCAGGGCCTTTTTGATACAATAGTCGCTGACCTGCCGCTGTTTCAGCTCATAGCGGATCTTCACTTTCCCCCATTGCTTGAGCCGGAAATGACCGCCGGCAAACTGGACGGCAAACCGTTCCTCATTGAGATAATCTTCTTCGATCAGGGTGGCGAGTGCGGCGTCCACGTCCTGCCGTCTGAGGCCCAAGGAATAGAGCTTTTCCTTTACGTCATGGTGACAACGCTCCTGGTAACCACAATAATGGCGGGCCTTCTGCAGGGCCTGTTCGAGCGATAATGAAGTACGTTGGAACATAATGGGCTGATAGTCGCGAATTTACGAACAAAATTGCGGGCGGACCGGGCAATTGCGGGCGACTTTCGGCGGTTAGTCACATGTAATTAACAATTACGCCGTGGCGCGGGTTCCCCGCGGCTAATATCTTGGCTATTACACAAAAATCAGTAGTTTCGCCCCAAAGACATACTCCATGAAGTTCATCGTTTCCTCCTCGGCATTATTGAAACAACTGCAGCAGATTAGTGGTGTGATCAACGCGAATACCGTATTGCCCATCCTGGAAGACTTTTTATTCGAGGTGGAGAAAAACAAACTCACTGTCGTCGCGACCGATTTGGAGACTGTCATGAAAGTACATCTGGAAGTAGAGGCCAAGGACACAGGCAAGGTGTGCATCCCTGCCAGGATCCTCATGGACTCCCTCAAGAATATCCCGGACCAGCCTCTTACCTTCAACATCGACAAACATTTCGCCGTAGAGCTGACCAGCGATAACGGTAAGTATAAAGTGATGGGGGAGAACCCGGACAATTTTCCAAAAGAACCGGCCACAGACGAAACGACTTCTTTTACGACCACTTCTATAGCCCTGGTAACGGCCATCAACCATACGCTGTTTGCCGTCAGCAATGATGATCTGCGTCCTGCAATGACAGGCGTATACTTCGAAATGGACAAAAAGGGGCTGCAGTTCGTGGCGACGGATGCACACCGGCTGGTCAGGTATAAGCGCAAGGACGTTTCCTGCCCCAAAACCGATTCGCTGATCGTTCCCAAGAAACCGCTCAACCTGTTGAAATCCGCTTTGCCCGCTAATGAGGACGAGATCACGATCAGCTATAACAGCAACCACCTGTTCGTCACGCATGGCACAACGCAGATGAGCTGTCGGCTGATCGACGCCCGGTTCCCCGATTATAAAGTCGTTATCCCTGTCGACAACCCCTATAAGCTCGTCGTCGGACGCAATGATTTCCAGAGCGCATTGCGCCGAGTCAGCATTTTCAGCAACAAGAGCACCAACCAGGTCGTTCTGAATATCCACGGCAGCGAGCTGCAGCTCACCGCTCAGGACGTGGACTTCTCTTTCGAAGGGAACGAGCGGATGAAATGCCAGTATGACGGGGAAGATCTGGCGATTGCTTTCAATGCACGATTCCTGATCGAGATGCTGGCGTCTTCCAATTCCGACGAGGTTCGAATGGAATTATCTACTCCTACCAAGGCCGGGATCATCAAGCCTACCCAAGAGGATGAGAACGAAGAAGTGCTGATGCTGGTGATGCCGCTGATGCTAAACAGCTAGACGGGAGTGCGGCCAAACAGGAGGAAGGCTCATCATGGACTATATCCAGATACGATCTTACGATAACTATATCTACGCGCATATTGTCCTGTCCATGTTACAGGATGCCGGTATTAATTGTCATTTAAAGGACGAATACACCATCACCATCGATCCCCTCCTGAGCCCTGCGCTGGGCGGTATTAAACTCATGGTTGCGGGCTCCCAACTTGAGCGTGCGCTGAAATTGATGGAACAGACGGGCAATGTCGATTGATGCGATCGGCCGATGACACCCGGGGATCGCGCGGGGATCGCGCGCGTTGGAGCCGCGCGTTATTGCTGCTGTTGCTGCTGCATCATTTCCAGGTACTTTCTGTAAGAATTTTCCTGTTTTCCCGGGGCAGAAGGCTGGGGCGAGAGAACCGTAGTCACGTCTGCGGAGGCTTGGCCATTTTCGTAGGACACCGACACGCCGACCTCCAGGTGTTGACCGGCCGTTCCCTTATAGGTGCCTTTAACGGGTGAGCAATCCGAGAAACTGCGGCCTACGGCCAGTCGGACGTGCAGATCATCCGCCTCGATATTATTGGTCGGGTCCATTCCGACCCACCCGTTATTGGGAATATAAGCCTCTATCCAGGCATGGGTAGCCCCTTCGCCGCGCATTCCGTTCTGATTAGGGCAGATATATCCGCTGACATAGCGGGCGGGGATATGGATCTGGCGTAAAAAGACCAGCAGGATGTGAGCGAAATCCTGGCAGACTCCGGCCTTCAGTTCCCAGACCTCATTCAGCGTGGTTTCCACCGAGGTAATGCCTTTGATATATTTGAAATGATCGTACACATATTGCCGCAGCTGCCGGGCCGCTTCCAACGGCGTCAGGGATCGGGCGCTGTCCGGGCAGACATTTTTCAGGACTTCGTCATAATAGGCAAAGGGTTCCTGGTGGAGAAAGTCGATATACGGCACTTTCCAGCGAAGCTGATCCAGCAGACTCCACTGATCTCCCTTCTCCACGCTGTCGTTCAGCGCCGGCCGGGGTTTGGTGATGACGTGTACCCGGGAGTCGATGATGAGTAAGACATGCGGGTCCGCATGGGTGAAGGACCCCACTTCATTGCCATAATAATCCTTGTATAGTTCGACCGTCGGCTCGCCGGTGATGGTCAGTTCCTGGTCCAGCACTTCCTGGTACTCGTCCTTGATCGGAAAAAGGATGATCTGATTGGCGCTGTCCCTGACTGGGCCTTCGTATGTGTACTTCGTGATGTGATGAATATTGAAACGCGGCATGGGGTAAAAATAGGTGAATTACAAATACGCAAAATAATGATGATTAAAGGCGACACCCACTTCATACAGTTCATCCTTCACGCTCCTGAGGAAGCCGTGGAGTCCTTGTTGCAGAATGGAGTCGACGGTGCTGTACTTTACCCTGCTGTGGATCTTCCCGATCATAAAATCCAGCTTCTGATACCCCTCGCGGTTGAGATCGTCTTTCAGGCGTTGGAAATGCAATTGCAGCCGGTTGACCGAATAGAGGATCGAGCGCGGGAAGTCGGGGTTGAGGACGATCAGCTCCACCACGTTGCGGGCCTCGAAGCCGCTACGATAGGTTTTCAAGTAGAGTTCGTAGCCCGAGATCGACAGCAGCAGGTATCTCCACCAGGTCGTATCCGTGCGGGTGAAATCATATTCCAGGTCGCTGAATTTGATGTCGAGGATATCTGCGGACTGCGTTCCCCGTTCGAGGAACTTGCCGATATTGAGAAAGGCGTAGCCCTCCCCTCTTGCCATCGTGATATCCGTGATGCCGTAGTACAGAAGACCCTGCCGGATCAGCACGTCAAGGATGGAGACGGGGTCATCGGTATATAAGCCCTGTACCAGTTGTTCGTTGCGGATGGTATGGTAAAAATCGTTCAGACACTGCCAGAGTTCTTTGGTAATATGGTCCTGAACGCCGCGGGCGTTTTCGCGGGCGAGTGTGACGATATTGAGCACCGAGTTGCTGTTCTCCTTGTCGGTGACCATGTATTGCAATACTGCCCGGGTGTTGCGGGAGATGGCGGCAACCTGGTCTTCCTCAAGATACGTGAAGATCTGCAGGACCGGTTTCCAGGAGAATTCGTGTATGTCGTCCTGAGAGGAGGCGTAATTGATCCGAAGCATGCGAAGGATGCCATCAGTACGCTCCATATAACGGCTCATCCAATATAAACTGTCGGCTACTCTGCTCAGCATGTCTTTCTGGTAAATTTTTATCGGGTTATCTTATTGCGTGCGGGAAGGGGGTCTCTCGGGAAGCCGGTCAGCCGGCCAGCACCCAGGTGTCTTTGCTGCCGCCGCCCTGTGATGAATTGACGACAAGGGATCCTTCGCGCAGTGCCACTCTTGTCAGGCCGCCGGGAACGATCTCGATACCTGCCGGACCACAAAGCGCATAGGGCCGCAAGTCCACCCGCCGGGGCGCCAGGTGTCCGTTCATATAACAAGGCGCGGAAGACAGGCTAATGATCGGCTGAGCGATATATTGACGGGGGTCTTTGAGGATCTCCTCTTTGTAACGATCAATCTCTTCGTCGCTGGCCGTATGGCCCATCAGCATGCCATAGCCGCCGCTTCCGTTCGTCTTTTTGACAACCATCTGGTTCATGTTGGCAAAGACATGCTCCCGTTCTTCCGGGTTGCCCAGCTGATAGGTCGGGACATTTTTCAGGATCGGTTCTTCGTTGAGGTAATAGCGGATCATCGCCGGGACATAGGTATAGATCGCTTTGTCATCCGCTACGCCGTTACCCACGGCATTGACGATGGCGACATTGCCTTTGCGGTAGGCGCTCATGAGGCCGGCGACGCCCAGCATGCTGTCGGGCTGAAAGACCAGGGGATCGAGGAAATGATCGTCGACCCTGCGATAGATGACGTCGACTTGTTGCAAACCGGACGTCGTCTTCATATATACCCGGTGGTTGTCGACCACCAGATCGCGGCCTTCGACCAGTTCCACGCCCATCAGCCTCGCCAGGGTCGTATGTTCGAAATAAGCGGAATTATAGATCCCTGGGGTCAGCAGCACTATGTTGGGGTGTGCCGTCTGACGGGGTGAAAGGCTGACGAGATTCCGGTGGAGGATATTGGGGTATTCTGTGACCGTGCGTACGTTGTTGGTCGGGATCAGGTCGGGAAAGATCCGCTTAGTGATCTCACGGTTCTCGAGCATATAGCTGACCCCACTGGGAGTTCGCAGATTATCTTCGAGGATATAAAAGGTGCCGTCATGATCGCGGATCAGGTCAATTCCTGCGATGTGGACATAGATATCATGAGGGACCGGGAAGCCGTGCATTTCACGCAGGAAATGCGGGCAACTGTAGATCATTTCGAAAGGGACCACGCCATCTTTCAAAATGAACTGGCTGTTATACACGTCCTTCAGAAAGAGATTGAGCGCTTTTAGCCGTTGCCGGATGCCTTCTTCTATATAGGTCCATTCGGCGGCCGTGATAATGCGGGGGATGATATCGAAGGGAAAGATCTTCTCGATGCCTTCGCCACTGCTGTAGACCGTAAAGGTGATGCCCTGGCTCATGAACAGTCGTTTAGCCAGTTCTTCCTTTTTACCCAATTCGTCGATGCTCATCTGTCTGAGGAAGTCGACTACGCCCTTATATTGTTCGCGGACCGTGCTCGACGAGTACATTTCATCCCAGGTCCGGGGGTCCACATTATAATTATTCAGTAGTTCACTGGTTTGCATTACGTAGAGTTTGGCTAATGATGGCTAAGAAGGTGGCAGGCAGGCGTTTGTTACTTAAATATAAAGTAAAAAACAGCGGGTTAGCGCAAAACAAAAAAACTTATTTTCGAGGCATGAAGATCGTCGCCATGATCCCCGCCCGTTATGCGGCCACCCGTTTCCCCGCCAAGCTTCTGCAGGTGCTCGGTCAAAAGACCGTGATCCGCCACACCTATGACAATACCGTGACCACAGGGCTGTTCGATGAAGTCGTGGTCGTCACTGACAGCGAGCAGATCTACCAGGAGATCACCGGCCATGGCGGCTCCGCCGTCATGAGCACCCGGCCGCACGAAAGTGGAAGCGACCGGATTGCAGAAGCAGTAGAGAAGATGGACGTCGATCTGGTTGTAAACGTACAGGGAGACGAGCCCTTTGTCCGCAGGGAGCCGCTGGAAAAACTATTGTCGCTTTTTCAAGGCGCAGACGGCTCCTCTGTGCAGGTAGGATCTCTGGTGCAGGTGTTAAAAGAGCAACGGTTCATCGACGATCCCAATTATGTAAAGGTAGCCCTCGACAAAAACAATAACGCGCTCTTCTTTAGTCGCAGCGTCATTCCCTATCCCCGGGACCCGGCGGCAGTCCCCAGCTGCATTTATTATGAGCATATCGGCGTCTATGCCTTCCGCAAGCAGGCGCTGTTGCAGTTCACGGCGTGGCCTGTCAGCCCCCTTGAAGCTGTCGAAAAAATCGAATGTCTGCGTTACCTGGAAAATGGCATTCCCATCCGGATGGCCGTCACACAGTACATGGGTGTAGAGATAGACACGCCGGAAGATCTGGAAAGGGCTGCCCGGCTGCTGTAGGCAATGGCTGCCGGCTATTATTTGTTTGCTGCTATAAATATTCTGAATATGCTAAAAGAGTGATTTACTACTTTTAGTCGTTCGATTAATAGAAACGCACAGACCATTCAAAACACTAATGCTTATTTACAGATGAATCAACCACTATGGGGAATTGACCTCGGCGGCACCAAACTAGAGGGTGCCATCCTTGAATCCATCACCAATCCCAACCCTATCGTCCGTACCCGTCTCGATACCGAAGCATCAAAAGGGTATGACCATGTTATTGGCCAGATAGCCCGGCTGGTGGAAGAGATGGGGCGCCAATCAGGATTGAAACCACAAGCCCTGGGCCTGGGAACGCCAGGAGTGCTCGATCCCGTCTTACACACGATGAAAAATTGCAATACGGTCATTCTCAATGGGAAGCCCTTGTTGAAAGACCTGCAGGACAAACTGGGGATGAGGGTAGAGCTGGCGAATGACGCCAATTGCTTTGCCCTGGCGGAGGCGCATTGGGGCATTGTTAAGCAACAGGCTCCGGACGCAAAGATGGTGTTCGGCATCATCATGGGCACAGGTGTCGGCGGCGGTATCGTCATCAATGGAAAGATCTGGAGCGGGCGGCATGGCATCGGCGGCGAGTGGGGACACAATTTCCTGGATGAGTCCGGTGGCCCCTGCTATTGCGGGAGGACCGGTTGTGTGGAAACGGTCATCTCCGGACCTGCCACCGAGCGGTATTATACCAGCCTTACCGGGCAAAAGATCAAATTAAAAGAGATTGTCGCCCGTCATCGGGCCGGCTCCGATACGGCTGCTACAAAGACCATCGAGCGGTTATGTCATTTCTTCGGCAAAGGGGTCTCCGTTATTACCAATATGCTGGACCCCGATGTGATCGTGGTGGGCGGCGGGGTCGGCAATATCGATGAGCTGTATTCGCTGGGCCTGGAGAGTCTCGGCCGTTTCATCTTCAATAACCGGGTGGATGTCCCGCTACTGAAGCCCAGCCTGGGGGATTCCGCCGGAGTGTTCGGTGCCGCGGCATTGGTGGTGTAGAACAGAAACCCTTAACTTTGCGGCTCAATATCATGTAACTATGAAGTTTCGCAACTTTAAGATGGTCGGCTATGTCGTGTATGGCCGCGGGAGTTTCAACCAGCTGGACGAGATCCTTGCCCCCCAAAGAAAAGGGGATGCTCCTTTCATTTTCCTGGTAGATCATTTTTTCGAGAAAAAACCTCTTGCCGGGCGGATACCGCTCCGGGGCAAGGATAAGATCATATTTGT
>JAMFSL010000273.1 GCA_026225275.1 Puia dinghuensis | reverse complement strand
CCTCGCCGCCCCAGCGACCCCTCGCCGACTTAGCTAAAAAATTTCGCAAATTTGCGCTCAACCATCCGGGCATTCCGATTGTTGTAACTATCTTAGCAATTATGGCATCCAATAAAACAGACACCCACCCGCAACGAGATAATGTGGAAAAGGACACCCTGCTGCCCGCGGAAGAATACATCGAGGTATCGGGCGCACGCGTACACAATCTGAAGAATATAGATATCAACATACCTAAGAATCAACTGGTTGTAATCACCGGCATTAGCGGCAGCGGTAAATCATCCCTCGCCTTCGATACGATCTACGCAGAAGGCCAACGACGTTACATGGAAAGCTTCGGGGCCTATGCCCGGCAATTCATCGGCGACATGGAAAGACCCGACGTCGACAAGATCAGCGGACTCAGTCCCGTCATTTCCATCGAACAAAAGACGACCAATAAGAATCCCCGCAGTACCGTCGGCACTGTCACCGAGATCTATGATTTCCTCCGCCTCCTCTACGCCCGCATCGGGGAAGCGCATTCTTACAACACCGGTAAGAAGATGGTCAAATTCAGCGAAGAAGAAATCGTCGACAACGTCTTTAAAAAATTCAAGAACAAAAAGATTTCCGTTCTCGCTCCCCTCGTCCGTGGTCGCAAAGGCCATTACCGCGAATTGTTCGAAGATATACGCAAGAAAGGCTATCTGAAAGTACGTGTCGATGGCGAAGTAAAAGACCTCGCACCTAAAATGCAGGTCGATCGGTATAAGATCCATGATATTGAAGTAGTCATCGACCGCCTCGCCGTCACGGAAGATATGAAGGTACGACTGGGGTCCAGCGTACAGAAGGCACTGCAGATGGGCAAAGACCTGATGTTCGTCCTGCTCAATGATGACAACCGCCTCCTGCAGTATAGCCGCCAGCTCATGTGCGAAGACTCCGGCATCAGCTATGAAGAGCCCTCACCCAACAGTTTTTCTTTTAACTCCCCTTATGGAGCCTGCCCTACCTGTAAGGGCCTCGGCGCCGTCTACCGCATCAGCATGGACGCCATCATCCCCGACCCTTCGAAAAGCATCAGCGAAGGCGGCATCGCCCCATTGGGGGAAGAGCGGGAAGCCTACATGTTCAAACAGGTCCAGCAGATCGCTAAAAAAAATAAGTTCAGCCTGGAGGTGCCCATCGAAAAGATGCCCAAAAAAGCACTCAATCTCGTTCTCTATGGCAACGAAGACGGCAATACCAACACGGAGATCGATTTCGAAGCAGATGCCCCCCCCACCGGACAAATCTACGCCACTGAATATGAAGGTCTGATCAATGCCCTCAAACGCTGGTTCGCCGGCGGCACCTCGGATTCACTCCGGGAATGGGTCGAACAGTTTATGGAGCTGACCACTTGCGAGACCTGCGGCGGCGCACGCCTCCGGAAAGAAAGTCTTTGGTTCAGGGTGGGAGAGAAGAACATTGCGGAGTTAAGTGCTTTGAACCTCAATAAACTGGCTGACTGGTTCGCTGATGTGGAAACGCGGCTCAGCAAAAAACAGAATATTATCGCCAAAGACGTGCTGAAAGAGATCCGCGACCGCCTTCAGTTCCTGCTGGATGTAGGACTCACCTATCTGACCCTCGACCGTGCATCCCGCACCCTCAGCGGTGGGGAATCGCAACGCATCCGTCTCGCTACCCAGATCGGCTCGCAGCTGCAGGGCATCACCTACATCCTCGATGAGCCCAGTATCGGGCTGCACCAACGCGACAATCAACGCCTCATCGTGGCCTTAAAGAACCTTCGCGATATCGGCAACAGCGTGCTCGTCGTAGAACACGACAAAGATATTATGCTGGCCGCCGATTATCTCATCGATATCGGCCCCAAAGCGGGTTTCCATGGGGGCAGGATCGTCGCCCAGGGCCGTCCCGCAGCCATGCTCAAACTGGATACCCTTACCTCCGCCTATCTCAATGGTCATCGCAAAATTGCCGTGCCGGAAGAAAGACGAAAAGGCAACGGTAAATTCCTCGAACTCAAAGGCGCCAAAGGCAATAACCTCAAAAATGTCGACGCCAAATTCCCCCTCGGCAAACTCATCGTCGTCACCGGCGTCAGCGGCAGCGGAAAATCTACCCTCATCAATGAGACGCTTTATCCCATCCTGAGCAAACATGCTTACGGCTCCCGCATGACGCCATTGGAATATAAAAGTATCAAGGGCCTCGATAATGTCGATAAGGTCATCGAGATCGACCAATCGCCTATCGGCCGCACCCCCCGCAGCAACCCGGCTACGTATTGTGGATTTTTTACCGATATCCGCACCCTGTTCGCTTCGGTGCCGGAAGCAAAGATTCGCGGCTACAACGCCGGCCGCTTCTCCTTTAATGTCAAAAGCGGTCGCTGCGACGTCTGTGAAGGAGGCGGCATGCGCGTCATCGAAATGAATTTCCTGCCTGACGTGTATGTCCATTGTGAGAAATGCAATGGCCGACGCTATAACCGCGAAACCCTTGAGATCCGGTATAAAGGCAAATCCATCAGCGATGTGCTCGATATGACCGTCGACGAAGCCGTGGAATTCTTCCAGGCCGTTCCCTATCTCTACCGGAAAATTAAGGTCCTGCAGGAAGTAGGGCTGGGGTATATCACCCTGGGGCAGTCCGCCGTTACGCTCAGCGGCGGCGAAGCCCAACGCGTCAAACTGGGTACCGAACTCGGCAAAAAAGACACCGGCAAGACTTTTTATATCCTCGACGAACCGACCACCGGTCTTCACTTCGAAGATATTCGCCATCTGCTGGATGTCCTCAACAAACTGGCCGACAGAGGCAATACCGTCCTCGTGATCGAACACAATCTTGACGTCATCAAGGTTGCAGACCATATCATCGATCTCGGCCCCGAAGGCGGCGACGGCGGCGGCAGGATACTCTTCGAGGGTCTCCCCGAAGACCTGGTGAAAAATAAGGAGAG
Organism: Puia dinghuensis; assembly: GCA_026225275.1. GTDB lineage: Bacteria > Bacteroidota > Bacteroidia > Chitinophagales > Chitinophagaceae > Puia > Puia dinghuensis_B. The sequence goes on along the minus strand of JAMFSL010000273.1, from coordinate 1,510 downwards.
CTTCACGGCAAAATTCCTGAAAGAGGAATTGAAATAAAACAATCGTATGCAACGCATCATCATCGACATGGACGAAGTCATCGCCGACCCGATGGGGGAGATGATAGATTGGTACCGGACAGCTCATGCCGGCGAGGTCGATCGGGAGAAAATGCTCGTGGGCTCCTGGATAAAAGGCTTTCCCGATGAACACCAGCAGCTGATCCTCGAAAGATTGATGGCCCCCGGCTTCTTCCGCCATCTGCCCGTAATGGAAGACAGTGTCGACGTTTTGCGGGAACTCAATAACCGCTACGAAGTATTCATCGTATCCGCTGCTATGGAATTCCCCAATTCGCTCAGGGACAAACTCGAATGGCTGATGGATCATTTTCCTTTCCTGACCTGGCGGCAGGTGGCCCTTTGCGGTAGTAAAGACATCATCTGTGGCGACTATATGATCGACGACCACGTAAAGAACCTAAAAGGATTCAAAGGTAAACCCTATATGTACACGGCTGCTCACAACCTCAATATCACCGGCTATGACCGGATCAACAACTGGAAAGAAGCCGCAGAGATCTTTCTGAAATGAAAAAAAGCCGGCAACTTTTCAGTGCCGGCTAATATGACCAATAAGCGGTAGCAGGGAGTGATTAATAAAATCTTGTTTGTAAAGGGTACCTAGAATAGGGAACGGATCAGGTTTTACTTAACCTTCGGATATTCGGATTTTACCAATTTCCCTGCTTGCTTATTGGTTGTGCGTTACTATCTTGAATCGACGGCCTCAACGTACCGTGAGCTGACCGTTCTCGATCCGCTCGTCGTCCGTGAAGACCTCGAAAAGAAAATTACCTTCGGAAATATTGGTCAGGACCGTAGTCTCCTTGTTGCGGATATGGGTCTGGCTGACCAGCCGGCCGTCCATATCGAAAAGGAACAGTTGGTAGACCTTGCCGTCTTCTCCATTCGCGGAAAAGAACAGCACCTGCTGCCGCGCATCCGGGTAAAGCCGGATCTTGTACTTCTTGCTGCTTTGGGACTTGTTGACCTGGATACTATGGATAGTATCGTAACCCGAACCTGGGAAAGTTCGATGACCGCCGGAAGGATTGGCGCCGGCGGCATAGGCGGTAAGCTGAACGCATAGGGCCAGGCCGATGGCCGGGATTCCCTTGCTTATGGCGTTCAAAAAAGATGATGTTCTCGTTAAGGGTACAGGTGTAGTCATAAGTTTTCCAATCGGTAAAAAAATAGGGTACGGATTAAATAACAACTTAAAACAACGATCAAAACAAATATGGTACGATCAACAACTGTTCAGAAAATATCAGAACCTTAACAACGGACAGTGGGTTGAATTCCTCCACCGGCTGGAACTATTGTTCAGACGGATCCCCAACTTGAACTGGGCAGTAAAATAGGCGTCATTGTTATTAGGATCGCCTCTCTTTGCACCCGGCGTGTAATTCGGGGTGCCATAGCCATCTTCGTTATTTTTGTATATCGTATTGTAGTGATATTGTTT
>JAMFSL010000272.1 GCA_026225275.1 Puia dinghuensis | reverse complement strand
TGTATTTGGCGATAACTACGGGCTGGCCACCTTTATTCCCATGGTGATCCTGTTTGCCTCTGCTTATTATTTCGATCACCTCGGCATCCTGAGCCTCGCCATTACGAACCTGGGGGCATGGGCCGACATCGCCATCACCCCGTTATCGGTGTTAAAGGAAGGTAGCTTCGCCGATCATCGCCTGATCTTTACCGGTATCGCACTGGGAGCCCTATTATTGGCGGCAGGAATGTTATCCTCCATGCGCCACCTGAAATCGCATTTTGCCCCCACCTATAACAACTTCGGCGTACACCTGTTATTCATCGCTTCCCTCGCTGGCCTTTTTACCTATGATCATTACTTCCTGCTCTGGTTTGCGGCGATAGCGGCCATGGCCTGGTACTGTGTGAGGCAGGCGATGGCGCAAAAGTCATTTTACTTTGTCGTAGTGATCATGCTCTATGTCTATGTTGCCCTTGGTGATGTGGTGGTGCAGCTGTTGGTAAAAATGTCCGGCAGCGATGTTGTCTTTTCTCTGGGCATGTGGTATTTCCTTCTTTCCGCCGCAGGGCTGGCTATACTGTTAGTCAGGCTAAACCGTCAAATCAAATCCCATGCTGGCATATAACCAACAATACCTGGATAACCGGGACGTGAGGGACGAGGCAGCGACTGCGCTTTCCCACAACATCATTTCGGCGCCTGAGCATGACCGTATCCTTCTGGCCTATCCGGATAAACTGTATACACCGAATTTTTTCATCCGCATCGCGCTTTTCCTGCTGACGCTCCTGGCAGTGGGCAGTTGCCAGGGTATCTTTCTGCTAGACGGCATTTCAGGTACTAGCGGCTTCGGCATTCAGCTGATCATCTTTTCCCTGCTCTCATACGCCGCACTGGAATGGGTTATCCGGACCCGCAAGGTGTACAGGTCCGGAATCGATGATGCACTGCTGTGGACAGCCAGCGGGTTGATGCTGGGCGGGGTCTGGCTGATAGCCGATGATCATATCACTCCTTCTATTATAAGCCTGATCGTTCTGCTGCTGAGTAGCTGGGGCGTATTGCGCTATGCCGACCGGTTGATGGCCTGTGTGGCCTATGGATCGTTATTAAGCCTGATCTTTTATATGATGACCGGCTGGGGACCCGTTGCCTTCGGCATCCTTCCCTTTGTAGTAATGACTGTTGCCATCGGAAGCTATTTTCTTTTTACCTGGTGGGCTGGTATTCCAGCTCTGCGTCATTACCGGTCCTGTTTGAACTGGCTCAGAATGCTGGTGCTGTTGAGCTTTTACCTGGCCGGCAATGAATATGTTATCAGGACCCTGGGCGCATCCGCTTCCGGCCATTCGGGCTCTCCCGCTCTTGGCTGGCTATGGTGGATACTGACCGTAGGCACCCCTGTTTTTTATATCATCAGAGGTATCCGGCAGAAAGATGTCATTTTTCTATGGGCAGGCATGGCTTTGACTGTAGTGGCTGTCTTTACCTTTCGATATTACTTTCATGTGATGCCTGCCGAGCTGGCCATGGTCGTTGCCGGTAGTGTGTTGCTCATCGCCGCCTGGGGACTGATCCGCTACCTGTGCACCGCCAGACATGGCTTTACATCGACAGACCCGGGAAATATCTATATGTCCGCCCTCGAAAAATTACCCATCGAAGGATTGATCCTGGCCGAGACTTTTAAGGCCGGTCTGTCCGCTCCGCTGGATCAACCTACCCGCTTCGGCGGCGGTTCAGGCGGTGGCGGTGGTGCAACAGGAGAGTTTTAATTGTCCATCTAAATAAATACTAATATAATTTATTCATAATGCGTATCTTCGGATTATGCCTATTTACATGGATATCCATCATGTACCGGGTGTTGAGGCCATCGATTTGGCAGAGGCTCATCGCAAGGACATGTTGATACAGGAAGAGTATCAGTGCAAATGCATGACCTATTGGGTCGATGTAGCCAGGGGTGTTGCTTTTTGCCTGATAGAAGCACCGGACAAAACCACCGTGGAAGAGATACACAGAAAATCTCACGGATTGGTCCCCAATAAAGTAATAGAAGTAAAAAATGAATTGGTTGAGTCCTTTCTTGGCCGGATTAATGACCCGGAAGATGCAGCCATCACCAACAACGGACTGAAGGTATTTAACGATCCCGCTCTTCGCATCATCCTGGTAACGGACATGATTGATCCTGTCTTGCTAAGACACCAACTGAGCGCAGAGAAGGCCAATCGTCTTCTGAACAGCCAATATTCCTCGATCAGAAAAAAAATCTTTACTTATGGCGGCCGTGAGGTGCAACATACCGGACATGGGCTGATTGTTTCATTTTCTTCTGCTGGCGATGCAGTCGCCTGTGCATTGGAAATCCTGCCGGATCTCTCCGCCGAAGACAGGAGTCTAACCGGCTTGAAAATAGCGATCACTGCCGGGGAACCGGTGGCCAAAAGTGAAAAACTATTCGGCGACGCCATTCAACAGGCGAAGTCGTTGTGCACGATTGCAGGCAGTGAGGTAGCCGTCTCTTCATGGGTGAAGGACCTTTTGTCTGCTGACTTCCTCCAAAAGGTCCAAAATAAGGTAATGACACTTTCACCAGTGGACGAAACCTTTATGCAATCATTATTTACTACGCTGGAAGAAAATTGGCAGGCAACAAATTTCGATGCAACTGAATTTTGTCAGGCAATGGCCATGAGTAAATCAAGGCTGTATCGGAAAACCATGGCCCTGTGGGGTGTACCGCCGAACGTGCTGTTAAGAGATTTCAGACTGAATAAAGCAAGGGAATTGTTGAAAAGGCAATCTGGCAATATTACTCAGACCACCTTTGAATCGGGATTCAGCAGCCCGTCATATTTCACCAAATGTTTTAAGAAGAAGTTCGGTCTCCTCCCGGCCATGTATCTCAGTGCCCTGACTCAATTTTACCATTGATTGGATGATTTGTTATAGCATAGGGAAATTACCTGAACTACATTTACTTATTCTTAACAATCAAAAAAATTTGTCATGCAACAGATCACCAAACGCTTTAGCCTGCTTATTGTCAGCCTGCTCTTCGCCTCTTTCGCCTGTATGGCTCAGAACAATCAACCAGTCATGAAGACTTACGTCATTGAAAGAGACATCCCCGGAGCTGGCCAATTTTCTCCTGAAAAATTAAAGGACATTTCAAAAACCTCCTGCACAGTGCTCAAGGAGATGGGACCCCAGATCCAATGGATACAAAGTTATGTTACGGGTGATAAGATCTTCTGTGTGTACAAAGCCGAGAACATAGAACTGATAAAAGAACATGCGAAAAAAGGTGGTTTCCCGGCCAATGCGATTTATGAAGTATCTACGGTTATCAGCCCGGCCACCGCGAATTAATCCGGACTATCGGCCGTACCAGCCCATGCTTATTATAGGTCAGTGTCTGTAAAGTTTCTGTATAGATCAGGCCATTGAACAGAGGTTTCGTAAAAAGGGTGTCGACCTTTGCTAAAACACCCTTTTTAACGTTTGCTTTCATTTATTCAAGGTCCGCGGCCTCGATACTATTTTTTTATTTCATAATACATCTCCACCATCCCGCTTTTATAGGCCGTCACGTCTTTCAAATGCAAGGTCTGTTCGTACCCTAACTGGTCGAAAAAGAGCGTCCCCTCACCCAAAATGATAGGCAGAACCGACAATCTTATTTCGTCAGCGAGTTTCAACCGGATGAACTCTTTCGCAAGAATTGCCCCACCAACGAGCCAGACATTCTTATACTTTGATTTTAATCGTTCATTCACGAGTGTGACCAGGTCACCCGAATAAATTTCGATGCTTGGTCTGATAACGGCCAAATCTCTATGAGTGACGACAATTGTCGGCGTATCTCCATAGGCCCACCCATAAGATGTTGAAAGTTCCAGAGCGTGTTCGTATGTCAGGGCGCCCATGACATAGCAATCTACTGTTTTAAGAAATTCCCATACGTCTTGTTCGTCAATTCCCTTCTCGTAATAGTCGGACGTCTCAAACCACGAAACGCTATTGTCCTTTTTGGCAATAATTCCGTCAAGGCTTGACACCATGTGTATCGTTATCGTAAATGGATGAGCCATTTCTGCATTAAACCATAAAACCCGCAATGTAGCGGGTTTTAATAAATGAATTAAATAGTGCCCCAGACGGGAATCGAACCCGTACTCGCCTTTCGGCAAACAGGATTTTAAGTCCTGCGCGTCTACCAGTTCCGCCACCAGGGCGTCCATGTCCTTCGATAAAATCCGACATTCATTATCCTTTCGCCAAATCCAACACCCGTCAAATCTCCGAAAGAACCTTCACAAATATAATCCTTGTTAAAACAAAAAATTCCACCGGTCAAAGTCATCAGACTCTCGAATGGAATTTTTTTTGAGCGGAAGACGAGGCTCGAACCCGCGACCTCAACCTTGGCAAGGTTGCGCTCTACCAACTGAGCTACTTCCGCATTGAATATTTTACTGAAAGATCTCCCCTACCTTTTCCTATCGCTCCATCGCATTTCCTGATTGGGGCTGCAAAAATAAGGCAATGTAAATTCACCGAAAAATTTTTCCTAAGAAAAATTATAGATCGCTTATTTATACTGGGGAGTATACAAGGTATTGCCGGGAACTTCTACGTTAGGTTTACCCTTGTAACGGTGAACCCATAAGCCATATGAAGCTCCGAACAGGAATGCCACAATGACAAATACTTCCAGGTAGAACAGGAATACAGAAGAATCGACCCAGCTATTCGCAATGTCTTTCAACTTGGGGTTCTTAAGTTCTATCGGTTGGTCTGTTAATGATTGATCCATAGCTATTTAATTGCCTTGCAAAAATAGGGCTTTGTCTGAAAAAATCACGCTTTACCCTTTACAATTTCACCAAAAGTTTTCCTCCCCACCACAAAGTATTGCCAGACAATGCTTCTGGTATACCAGCCCAGAGGGGTACCCCCTCTTTTTTTCGGAAAAACACTCTCTTTTCTCTTGAAAACCATCCATTTAACAAAGGCCAGGTGGGCTTCTGCGATGGCCAGAAAATAAACCCCCTCCCCCGCCAGCAACGACTTCCACGCCGAAACGGAGTCCAGCAGAAACCTCACCGGTATTTTCCACAGCCACTCACCCGCTGGCATGTTTTTGACCATCATGATCAGGTTATTGCGAAAATTCAGGAACACCTTTCTTTCATTTCCTTTCGGCAGCGTGCCCCCGCCGACATGGTAGACTACCGATTGCGGACAGGAATAGATCCTATAGCCGGCCAGTTGAAGGCGCCAGCAAAGATCGATCTCTTCCTGGTGAGCAAAGAAATAAGTGTCCAAACCCCCCATTTCATGAAATAACCTGGCCCGGATGAATAACGCAGCCCCACTGGCCCAGAAGATCGGCTCCTGCTGATCATATTGCCCATGATCCTCCTCGCAGACATCGAAAATCCTTCCTTTCGCGAATGGATATCCCAGGTAGTCCAGCCAGCCACCGGCTGCCCCGGCGTATTCGAAAGAAGTCTTATCGGCATACATCAGGATCTTGGGCTGGCAGGCGCCGATCGACGAATCGCTTTCCATCAGGCTAATCATGGGTTCCAGCCATCCCGGTTTTACTTCAACATCAGAGTTCAGCAGCACATAATAGTCGCTGTCTACCTGCCGCAGTGCTTCATTATACCCGCCGGCAAACCCGCGGTTTTTATCCATCTCGATCACCCGGACCTGTGGATACCTTTCCCGCATAAAAGCCACCGAATCATCCGTGCTGGCATTGTCAGCGACGATCACCTCGGCGCCCGCACAGACGCTGGCCGTTACAAAAGGGAGGAATTTTTCCAGGAAACTGCGTCCGTTCCAGTTGAGTATGACAATGGCGATGGTAGGCGTCACTAAATACTGATTATGATAAATAAGGCCCAAAAATAAGGGAATCAGCGTTAAACTGGACGGAGTCCGGTTCGTAATTGCGGCGCAGGCCGAAAATGACAGACATTGATGGTATAGCCGTAAATTCGGTCTATGATTCGATCATTATTGAACTGGAGATCGTTTTTGGCCCTTGTTGCTATCGTCATTGTGACCGCCACGATCTTCTATTCACGGTATCTGGCCAGGAAGATCGCCATGGATGAACGCCAAAAAGTGGATACCTGGGTGGCGGCGAGCAAAGCGATCCTCAAGAATCCAGGGATGGACCTCACTTTACCCAACCTGATCCGCAATGATCAGCAATCGATACCCATCATCGAGACCAATGAGCATGACAGCATTACGGAATACCTCAACCTGGATTCCGGTGAAATCGCCCGCGATAGCAACTACCTGTATCGTCAACTAAAAAAGTTCAAAGCAGAAAATTATCCGGTGGAAGTCCGGCTTAGTGAAAAACCCTATATCGCCAACCGCTATTATTATGGTCATACGACCTTGCTGGATGAGGTAAGATACTATCCGCTCATACAGCTCTTTATCGTCACCTTATTCATTTTCTTCACGTTGTATTCGATTACCATCCGCAATAAAGCTACCCAAAATCAGCTCTGGGCAGGGATGGCCAAAGAGACGGCCCATCAGCTCGGCACCCCCGTCTCCTCGCTGGAAGGCTGGGTGGAAATGTTGAAGGAAAGCGATCTCGATCCACGAACCGTACAGGAAATCCAGAAAGATGTTGACCGGCTGAAGCTCGTATCGGACAGATTCGGTAAGATCGGCAGTAAACCAGTGTTGGAGGAAAGAGACCTCGTCGTGCAGATTCGTAATATGATGGAATACATCCGGAAAAGGGCCGCCGGTAAAGTACAGTTTATCCTGCAGGGCCCCGACGCCACCTCCGCCATCATCGCGGCCAATGCCCCCGCAACGCCCGATGCCCGCGGCCAGGAACACCTCTTCGCCCGCATCTCCGGCCCCTTATTCGACTGGGTGATCGAAAACCTCCTCAAAAATGCGCTGGATGCGATGGAAGGGAAGGGCACCATCACCGTCGCGATCCAAAACCTCGAAAAAGAAATCCTCATAGATGTCTCAGATACCGGCAAGGGTATCGCCGCCAGAAATCTGCAAAAAGTCTTCAAACCCGGCTTCACCACAAAAAAACGCGGCTGGGGCCTCGGCCTCAGCCTCTCCAAACGTATTATTGAACAATACCACAAAGGCCAGCTCTTCGTCCGCCATTCCGATCTCGGTAAGGGCACCACCTTCCGCATCGCCCTCAGAAAATAATCGCCCGCCTCCGCCCCAAAAAAATCACTTCCCTACCCCGCTGAAAAGTTACCCGAAAACCCTATTTTTGCACCCACCTTAAAAATTTCGGTATTCATTCTATGCGTGGGTGGCGAAATTGGTAGACGCACTACTTTGAGGTGGTAGCGCTCGAAAGGGCGTGTGAGTTCGAATCTCATCCCGCGCACTTTTTTACTCAACACCTTGTATACCAAAATATTACAAGGTGTTATTTTTTTATATACAAAAATACATCTCTCTCATATCCATCGATTTACATATATAGCATCTACACTTTTGGGCGGACAAATGGCGAGCGGGAATTACTAATCTGTTATGATAATTCCAATAATGATAACACTTCTATTCACCCGCTGATCCGGAAGGAAATAGGATATTCAGTGCATGATGCCAATAAAAAAGCGGCTCCGGAGGCAACTTATTTAAGTCATTGTATTCAGGATGCTGAATCAAAAACTCGTTTTTTTTCATGCTTGGTTCAAAATGGGGTAGTTCGCCCGTATGACCTGCCTTTATTTTCGCGGCTAGAAGGGCGGCCTTTGCTCCTGCAATAATCGCCTCATCAATCCTGAAAACGCCGTTCGTCAGGTAGCTTTTAAATTGTAACAGGCCGCGCGCCACCTCACTAAAGTATTTTTTATTTGTTTCTCCGGTATTTCGTTCCCGCCTCGCAATCAAAGCAGCTGTATTGAGAATGTCGCCAATCACATCGTCCTTGCTGCACTGATTGCCTCTATACCGTATCTCCTTTTCCACCGTATCGTCAAAAGCTTTCAGAAATATATCCATTGATTCGATCCGGGGGTATAACTTATTTATGTCATGGAGTTGCTTAACGATTTCCACTTCCTTGCCCTTTCCGTAAAGAATACCCGTAGTGGTGGGCGCAAATGCCGTCAGTTTGTCGCCGGCGATGGAGGCTACAGAGGGCACATTGACCAATATATCATCCCGGTGGGTAACCAGCCGGGACGTCTTAACCGGCAATCGCAGCAATGCAGGGTAGGAATGCGCTTCAAAGAGGATGTCGAGTAGAATATGGTCCTCCTTGCCGGACAGGGCAGAGATATAATAGAGTTCGTAGTGCGCTTTGGGAACACCTGCCTTATAACTTCTATGTTCGCTGAGCTCAAATTTTTGGAACGGCGGTTGCCTGCAGATGGCTGCTAAGACGCGCTCGATATCCTCACGGCTTGCCCGGGTGATGATATCAATGTCGATGGAAAATCTGCCGGCATCATCGAGCAACAAGATCAATTAAGTTCCCCCCTTGAATACAAATTCCAGTCCCTGGGCAGACAGTTGTTCGACCAGGCTTAGCGCATGTATCATCTTTTCCACCAGCGGCGGATTGATCTTTTCATAGCCCTCCCGTTCCCGGTGAGAATCAAGCCATGCCTTCTGAAATGAGTCTGACTTTATCATTCTATGGCGGATATGACTTCGTTATGTAAACCTGGTTGTTCGAGCAAGAATTCCTTCAGGGCGTCTTCCCGGTGCCTCCTTTTGGCGTAGTTGAGCAACCGGGAATAATTGATTACATATTTAGCTAATGCTTCTTCGAATATCTTCACCAGTTGCTCGCCCTGGAAGGCAAAATATAATTTGGGATCGCAATAAAGATCCACCAATATCTTTTCCAGAGTAGGGAAAATAATTCTTTTCACTGTCATGGTAGGCGCCCTGCTAATCATTGGGACCACGACAATGGCCTGAGGCAATTCCGAAATATAATGGTTAATCGTCGCGCCGTCCGGGTTGATGAAAACATTGGAAAACTTACCGGAATCTTTTATTGAAAAAAACACCTGCTCTATCGACATCTTATCTACTTCCAGGATGTATAGGAAGGACGTTACTTGGAGATCTATGAATTCATTGAGCCAATTCGTCGCCCAGACATTGTAGGAGTGATGATTAAATGAGTTTTCAAGAAAGGAGCCTATCTTATTAATCTCTTCATCTACCTCCGGTTTGAAACGCTGTTTTTGCTCTATCGTGTATACGCCCTTGCCTACGTCTCTCATGCGATGTCGTTTCTTGAGGTCAAATACCCGCCAGGCAAACGTAGTTTCCTTTAAGTCCGGATCCAGCTTTCTGAAAAAGGCTAAAAGCTCCTCCCGGGAGAATACCTCTTTGGGGGAAAAGTGCTCCATCAGCCTGCTTTCTATGTAATTTTTCGTGTACGTCATTACTAATATAAGCCATTTATAGATAAAAGTGGCTTAATATAGATATCTAATTTAAGCCAAAATTAAAAGAAAACGGCCACATTTAGAAAGCAAATATAAGCCATTTTTAAAAAAAAGTGGTTTAATTTAGTCTTCTTAATTTCAATATTCCGTAAATTTGTCCGACAGGCTTTTCCTACACTATTCCCGGAAATGGCTCATGGAACTTACATGTGTGAATTATATAACTTAATTTCTTTTTCGTGTAAGCATTTATTGGAAATCTACATTCACCTTTATACCGAAAGAAAATATAATTGACAGTTCAGTATCTGATTCAATAGTGCGCAGTCTATTAAAATTATGCAATTCTTCAGCCAGGCAGAATGCTGAGCGCTACCCATAAAACAGGCTTACCAAAATATTTGTTTATACCATGAAAATGAAACCATTCATTCTGCTGCCAGTGTTATGCCTGGTTTTGAATCTTCGCTCACCCGGCCAATCCTTTTTTACTATTACAGGAAGTTCCAATCTTTTTATCAGTTCAGGGTCAACCATAAATATGAATAATCTCGTGTTGGTACCTTCCGCCGGGTACAATTTGGTGGCCGTAACGACTACGCTCAACAGTGCCGTGACTCATCCTTATACAACCGGAACGCCCATCTTACGTTCTTATCTCTTTTCTAATACCCTTCCTGCCTTTAGCGGGACCATCTCTATTTATTACAATACGTCGGAACTGAACGGCCTTACTGCTTCGACCTTACAGCTAAATGGATATACCACCACCTGGAATCAATATATCTCCACGACAGGCACTAATGTCGCTACAGCTTCCGGCCTGAGCTCGGTTGCCTTTTCCGAGCTCACCCTGGCATCTTCATCCACACCACTGCCTTTAACATGGGTATCCGTGAACGCCTATTTCGATAATGGCAGGAATAATGTTCAATGGACGACCGCCAACGAGGTGAACTGTAAGGATTACCAGGTTTTTAAAAGCTTCGACGGCAAGTCCTGGCAGACGGCCGGCTTTCCGGTAACGGCGCTGAATGAATTGGGACCCAATAATTATAGCTGGATAGATTCCACTGACGCGAAAGGGCTTATTTTTTTTCGTGTCCGGCAAAGTGATCTTGACGGCGCTTATTCTTATTCCATCACGGTCACGTTGAAAAGTACGCCGGCAGTCAATATCATGGTATATCCCAATCCTTCCAGCAATCAGCTGTTGGTTAGCAGCGGTGATGCGACACTTACCTTTAAACAGCTGCGGATATTTGATGAAACCGGTAAGCTGGTCTCTCAGACAGGTCCGGTCAATGCCTCTCAATATTCGTTGTCGATCGGCGGTTTTGCCAGCGGGGCTTATCATTTGTTTATCCAGCTGAGTGACGGCACCACGGCTACCAAAACTTTTATCAAGAATTAAATTCCTGGCATCCTTTCTAACTACTATTTTATGAAGATCCTTTCACTATTTATCGCTTTCTTATTGGTCAGCTTCGGCATGAAAGCGCAGGTCGGCATCGGTACGACGTCTCCCAGTGCGTCCTCCGCCCTTGATATTACCAGTACCGCCGGCGGTTTATTGATTCCCAGGATGACGGCAGCACAGGAGGCGGCGATCGGTTCACCTGCAACGGGTTTGTTAATTTACCAGATAGACGGTACTTCGGGGTTCTATTATTATACCGGATCTGCCTGGCTTTTCCTGAACTCGCTGACCCATGTGACCGGCACCCTACCCATAGCCAACGGCGGTACGGGCGCTGCCAGCCTTACAACCGGCCAGTTGCCCTTTGAAAGTGGCGGGATCATGACCGGGTCCGCCAGCTTATTTTGGGATAATACCAACAGCCGGTTGGGCATTGGAACGAGTACCCCTGGTTATCCGTTGACCGTCACTTCATTT
>JAMFSL010000271.1 GCA_026225275.1 Puia dinghuensis | reverse complement strand
GACGATATCATGAATGAGTTCTCCATCGGAGGGCTGACCGATCAGTTTCATAACCAGGTAACCTTTGCAGGACTTCGGGAAGGGACCTTCTATTCGGCAAGTATCGCCGAGGCCATGCTCGCCCTTCGTTACCAGCTATTCAGCAATGTATTGGTGACCGGAAAGGCCAATGTGTTGTTCAACAATTTCATCACCAAAAGCAATTTCTTCGTCACGCCCAATTTCCTTTCGGGCTACGCTCTCACCTTTACCTATATGTTTGCGCTAGGTCCGCTGGAGCTCAGCGCCATGTATAGCGATCAGTCTCATTCACTGCTGGGTTATCTGAATATCGGGATACCGTTCTGATACCGTGGGCCGGTATCGGTCCCGGGCCGTTCGCCCTGTCTATTCCCTCGCTTTGATAAAATCCCCTACGATATAGCTGATGAGCTTCCCGGCCGCCTCTGCCTGGGCAGTATGGAGGGACAACGATCCTTCGCAGATATGAAAATAGGCAATGCGGGAGCCGGAAGCGGCGAAAGTCACGTACTGCCGCAGGTCAACCGTACGAAGACCGGAAGAGGGCAATCCGCCGCCTGTCTGTGCCAGGACATCGAGATCAAGCTCCAGGCCGATATAGTTGTCCTCCGTAAAACCGGTAGCATGCGCTACGGCTTGAGTAAACGTCCGTTTCTCCAGCACGAAGATATCTTCGTAGGTAATGCAGTCGACGAAATGATTGTCGAGGATATCCATCCAAACCGTTTGGGGAAGATAGTTTTCCTGCACGCCGATGACACAGTATTTCTCCAGGAAGCCGTCTTCTTCAGCGTAACGAAAGCTGTTGCCGCTATGCCGTCCCTCTATCGGCCGGAATCCCGAATGAGCATCGAGGTTGACGGCATTGATCTGCGGCAACGAAGTGATACCGGCCTTATGTAGTCCTTTCGCCGCCCCTTTTATCAGCGGGTAGGCATTATTGTGACCACCGCCAATCACGATGGGTATCTTGCCGCATGCAGTGATGAGTTTTATCAGGGGCTCTACCGCCTCGTCGATGGTATGTACAGCATGCCGGTAGGCTATGACCTTCTCCTCATGACCACCGGCATTGGCCTCGATCAGTCTCGACATCTCGCTGAAATCGAAGTAGCCGAGCACCAGGATACTGCTGCCGGTCAGGAAGTCGTTGCTTTGTATATTCAGGAAGTTCCGGAGGAAAGGTATCCAAGCCGAATCTGTTCCACCCTCTCCTTCATTGGCCCTGGCCCCAATGTCTTCAGGGATGCCCAGTAGGACATATTCTGCCGGCGTTTGTTCGATCGACGTGGGAACATTACCCGGATCGGCAACGACCAGCACTTGTTCGCCCAGTTTGGTTTCAAATTTCCGGATTCGCGTCAAAGCAAGGATGTCCTGCTTACTGTAGACTTTCAGCTGTTGCATGGCCCGATAATTTTAATAGTTTTAAGCACCGGAATCCCCGGGCGGTCGATCGCGTTTATCATCCAATCTTTTCCTGCACGATCCGGAGGATCTCCGCTTCGGCGTGGATCGTCCTTTCTTCCATATCTTTTCCTTTTGCAATAATCTCCCCTACAAATTTTTTGTCGTCATATCCGCCGGCATTGATTCGTACATTCATAAATGCACCCAATACAGCCGCCCTTGCACAAAGGGCGCCGACACCCGCATCGGAAATGGAATTGGGATTGCCATCCACAGCCATCGCTTTGATAACGTCCAGGCTGGCAAAGGCAACCTCCATTACGCGAAAAGGGACTTCGATAGCCGTTCGGGTAGCCTGCTGGATGACCTGGTGACGAAGCGCCTTCTCAGACTCATTACTCTTCGGCAGGCCAAAAGCGGCCATGATCGCATTGAAAGCCTGCGTATCCGCATCTACCAGACGGATCAACTCGTCCTTATAGTCCTGTCCCTTCTCCGCCCAGTCGCTGAATACCTTCCAGCGATCATCCCAACCTTTTTTGTGCGCGGAGAGATTGGCGACCATCGTCGCCAGGGACGCTCCCAGCACACCCGAATAGGCGGCAATCGACCCGCCGCCCGGAGCCGGGCTTTCGCTGGCTGTCTCATCGGCAAAATCACTCAGCGTCATTTTGACCAGGGCGCCTGCCGCCAGAGCGTTCGTTGCCAGAGCGTTCGTTGATGATGTACGCAACTTGTATTCGATGATACGCTCTTCCGGCACGAACGGACCGAGTTCGTCCAGCCCCATCGAGAGAATGGCGATCCGGATCAGCTCCTTTTTCGAAACGCCTGCGGAGCGCTGTTGTTTCTCCAGGAAATATTTGCCTGCATCCAGCATGGCCTGCAATGGTATAAGCCCTACCAGCTCACTACCTGTGACCCGTATGCCCCGGTCCGCCGCTTTTTTACAGACTTCATCAAAAGCAACATGCACTGGCGTCACCCGGAGATTCGTCAGGTTAATGGATATCTGGGCGATGCCGTATTCTTCGATATACCAGCCAATGGCTTTTACCGCCTTGAGGCTGCCGGGAACATGCACAGGTTTACCCTGCGCATCGGTAACGATCTTCCCGGTAATGGGATCGCCTTCCCTTAGTACCCGTCCCGCTTCGCGGACATCGAAGGCAATCGAATTAGCACGGCGTGTAGAGGTCGTATTGAGATTCACATTGTAAGCGACGAGGAAATCCCGGGCCCCGATGACAGTCCCACCACGTCGGGCGTCGAATACCGCGGGGCCATAATCAGGTTTCCACTCAGGTAGTTGTATCTTCTTGAAAAAACCTTCATATTCACCCGCACGGATGACAGAGAGATTACTACGCCGTTTGTCGGACTGGGCTGCCTCATACAGATAGACGGGTATCTGGAGTTCGCCACCTACCCTTTCGGCCAACCGCTGTGCCCAGGCTGCTGTCTCTTCCATGCTGATACCGGCAATGGGGATCAACGGACAGACGTCCGTGGCGCCCATTCGGGGATGCTCTCCTTTGTGATGGCGCATATCGATCAGCTCACCGGCTTTTTTGATCGCCAGAAAGGCCGCGTCGACAACTGCTTCCGGTGAGCCGACAAAGGTGACTACAGTACGATTAGTTGCTTTTCCCGGATCGACATTGAGCAGCCGTACACCGGCCACGGTTTCGATGACATCGGTTATTTGTTTGATCACTTCCGGATTCTGTCCTTCGCTGAAATTGGGAACGCATTCGATGATAGGCTCCATGTAATGCTATAGTTATTGGTTATGCAATCGT
>JAMFSL010000270.1 GCA_026225275.1 Puia dinghuensis | reverse complement strand
TTTGGCGATGACCGACCAATCCTTGTTGCCTTGTCCTTTAGCGATCCAGCGGTCCATTTCGGCAGCGATTGCGGGGATCACGGCGAGTGTTGTACCGCCCTGCTGTGCTTCTTTGAGGAATAGGCCTACATCTTTTCTTGCCATGCTCAATTCCCAGGATGGCGTATCATAATTACCTGAGGCCAATTTTTTCAGGCGCGCGGGTAATCCGGCGCCGGGATTCCACGAATCGAACAATGTCGAAATATCGGTGACGGGTATTTGCAATGCTTTGGCGAGCGAGAGGGTATCGGCAATGCCTGCGGTAAAGGCTACGAGGAAGCAGTTACCGAGTAACTTCATGCCCGCGGCGCGGCCTGCTTCCGCACCGAAATTGATGACTTTTCCGGTCATTTTAGCCAATGCCGGTTCCAGCGAAGCGATGATCTGCTGATCGCCGGACACCAACATATAGCCGCTGCTGTCCAGCGCATTGGCAGGGCCCATGAATACCGGTGCATGAAGGTAGGTGAATCCTTTTTGCTGACATTGGCGGGTACGCTGAATAGCCCCTTCGACTGAAGTGGTCGTATGATCGATGATGATAGCGCCGGACTGGAAGGCGGGACTTGCCGCTGCCAGCACCTCGTCTACAACGGCATCGTCTTTCAGGGTGACATGAATGATCGCTGCACCTTTTACAGCATCCGCGACATTTGGAAAGGCCTTGGCGCCATATTGTTCCAGTTCGGCCGCTTTTGCCGCGGTCCGGTTCCAGACCTGCACCTTTTCTCCTTTCCTGATCATAGCCTGTACGAAGTTCGATCCCAGCAGGCCTATGCCTAAGAATGCTACCATGCGAGTTTTTTTATAAAGTTAGGTAATCAATCCAGTAAATTGCTGCAAAAATGTATATGCATCCGTCACAAGCGATAAAGGCTGAAGCCTTCCAAAAACTTCATGAGCGAACGGGTATTTTCGTCATTCCCAATCCGTGGGATATAGGCTCGGCAAAGCTGCTGGCCCAACTGGGATTCGAGGCGCTGGCAACGACGAGTGCGGGTTTGGCATTTTCGCTTGGCCGCCCGGATGGGGAGGGCGGCATTACCCGGACAGCGGCTTTAAACAATGCACGGGATATTGTCGATGCGACTTCGTTGCCAGTATCGGCGGATCTGGAGAATGGGTATGGCGACGATCCCGACGCCTGTGCAGAAACAGTTATGCTGGCTGCCGGTACGGGTCTGGCCGGTTGTTCTATCGAGGATGCGACCGGTCGTCCTGACGAACCCATCTATCCTTATGAGCTTGCGGTGGAAAGGATCAAGGCAGCGGTGAAAGCAACCCGGGCCCTGCCTTTCTCGTTCCTGCTGACAGCAAGGGCTGAAAATCTGATCCATGGCCGTCTTGATCTGAAAGATACGATCCGCCGCCTGGAGGCTTATGCCGATGCCGGTGCGGATGTGCTGTTTGCTCCGGGGTTAAAAACGCGGGAAGAGATTGACGCCGTTGTCAGGGCGGTGGCGCCGCGGCCGGTGAATGTCCTGATGGGGCAGGGCAGTTTTTCGGTGGACGACCTGGCCCGATTGGGTGTGAAGAGGATCAGCCTGGGATCGACGCTCGCCCGGGCAGCCTATGGATCATTTTTGCGGGCGGCAGAAGAGATCCAACAGAAAGGAACGTTTACCTTCGCTGCCGATGCCGTTCCCTATGCCACGATCAATCGGCTATTTAGCTAAATGTTAACAATAAGTTAGGTAATTCTGTCCGCTAAACAATGCGACGAAAAAAATTTCAAAGCAGATAATTATTAACGGATGCAGCTGATTATTCATGTATTTGGGGGTTCCAAGAGAAGAGGCATTCTGTTATTATTATATATATTTTGGGTGGGCATGGGGGTCAGTTCAGGACAGATAACTGGGCCTACGCGTCAAGATTCATCGCAGTTGACCAGAGAGCGGGATCTGATCGATACGTATGACCAGCTCTTTAAAGGGGGCCGGGATACACATATTAAGGATGGGGGGGCCGTTTACAATTCTCCTTTCCCTGCCGCCGGGTACACACAGGTGACGGGCGCGGCAGCCGTCCTGAGCGACAGACTGGATTTCTATACGGGAAATCCGCTGGCATCAAAGGAGTCGGACATTCTTTCCAGCTTTACTTATTCCCAATATAACCAGATCATTGCTCAAAGCTATGGCAGTATATGGACGAAAGGCGATAAGTACAATATCATTACCGACTGGCGATATATGAAATACCCGTCTACGACTTTTGGGCTGGGAGGTCATACCAATTATTCCGACGGCTATACCATCGACTTCCGTTACATTAAAATACACACTACCGTTCTCCGCCGCCTGGCTCGCAATCTATATGCGGGTTTAGGTTACTATTTCGATTATTTCTACAAGATCCAGGAGGTCAACCCGCCGGCGGGTATCGTCACCAGTTTTCAGCGTTACGGATTGACACCGACGGAAGAAGGCGCCGGTCCGGTCGTGAGAGCGCTATACGACAATAGAATCAATGCTGCGAATCCCTTCAACGGATGGTATGCCAGCGTCCTTTATCACCGCAGCCTGGAGGCTTTGGGTAGCGACGGTAACTGGGGGAGTATGCAGATCGATGTGCGGAAGTATTTTGCGTTGCGACCGGACAACAGGAATATCCTTGCGTTGTGGAGTTTCGATTGGCTGAGCGTTGGGGGGAAAATGCCATATCTGTTGTTGCCCAGTACGGGCTGGGACGATCAGTTCAATACCGGCCGGGGATATATCCAGGGAAGGTACAGAGGCGCCGATATGACTTACCTGGAAGCGGAGGACCGGATCACCATCAGCAGGAACGGGATGTTCGGCATGGTGATCTTTGCCAATGCGCAGGCTTTTACGAAGAATCTGGCCAGCCAGTATGCCACTATTGCTCCGGGGTATGGGGCGGGAATCCGGATCAAGCTGAATAAGAATTCAGGCACGAATATTTGCGAGGACTATGGCTTTGGATTACCCGGGGCGGGGGGAGGGATAGCGGTCAAGGTAGGGGAGGTATTTTAAGTGATTTTTTTTGTCCCGGGATGTCCAATTCGGGTTCTCTCGCTTGTAATGGTTGTACATTTATTTGTCAACCATTAAAATTTACCATTATGGATGAGTTCGTTTTGATCATGAGGCATCCCGACGGGACAAAAGTGGCCTCACCTGAGCAGATGCAAATCTGGATGAAACAGACCATGGACTGGATAGGGGGTATCGCCGCTCAGAATAAATATGTCGGTGGCAATGGGCTGGTATTCGATGACAGCAAAGTCGTGAGACCTAAGAATGTCGTCACGAACGGGCCCTTTGGCGAGATTGCGGAGGCGGTCGGGGGATATATGATCGTCAGCGCGGAGTCCCTCGATGAGGCGGTCGAGTTCGCGAAAGGGTGTCCGGTGCTGCAGGGGGACGGGAATAGCGTGGAGGTCCGGAAGATCGCCAAAAGGGATGGAATACATTAAATTAATTCCGCATTTATTCAGAACGGAGTACAGCAAGATTGTTGCGGTGCTGGGTAAGCGTTTTGGCTTTGAGCAGATGGAAATTGCCGAAGACATTGCCAGCGACACTTTTCTGGCGGCGGCGCAGACGTGGCCGTTGGATGGTATTCCGCCCCATCCGGTAGCGTGGCTATATCATGTTGCGAAGAACAAGGCGAGGAATTGGATGCAGCGGGAGTATGTGTTCAAGCATAAAGTTTCTCCGGAGCTACGGGTGGGGGGTTCAGGGAATCCGGCGAGTTCCGGGATCGGCCCGAATGAACAGGATATTGATCTGTCGGCGAAAAATATCGAAGATAGTCAGCTGCAGATGATGTTTGCTATTTGTACCCCTGTGATCTCTCCCGAGGCGCAAATCGGGTTGTCCTTGCGGATCTTGTGCGGTTTTGGCATCGAAGAGATTGCGGATGCGTTCCTGTCCAATAAGGAAACCATCAATAAACGACTGTTCAGGGCCAAGGAGAAGCTGCGGGAAGAAAAGATCAGCATTGAAATGCCGGGTGTGCGGGAGATCGATGAACGTCTGGACACGGTGTTGAGGACTATTTATTTGTTGTTTACCGAAGGGTATTATTCCATGAGCCAGGACAGCGCGATCCGCAGGGAGTTGTGTTTTGAAGCGATGCGGCTGTGCCGGATGCTGATCGACCATCCGGAGACCGACAAACCGGAGGTCAATGCGTTGTTATCTTTGATGTGTTTTCATGCCAGCCGGTTTGACGCCAGGTTGAATGAACGAGGAGAGATCGTCTTATACGACGACCAGGATACGTCGCTGTGGGATGCGGAGCTGATCGGCCAGGGCGGTTATTATCTAAGCCGTTCGGCCAGCGGCCGGCGCCTTTCCAGGTATCACCTGGAAGCCAGCATTGCTTACTGGCATTGTATCAAGGAGGACAGTATCGAAAAATGGGAGAATATCCTTCAGCTTTATAACCGGTTACTACAGGTAGAATATTCGCCCATTGCGGCCCTCAACCGCACTTTCGCGCTAGCCAAAACGAACGGCAAACCCGCTGCCATTACGGAGGCAGAAAAATTAAAGCTGACGGATAATCATTTCTACTATACCCTGCTGGGCGAGCTCTACACGGGTATTGATAACAAAAAGGCAATAGCGCATTTCCAACAGGCGCTCTATCTTGCCAAGACAACGACAGACCAACAGCTTATTCAGCAAAAAATCAATCGGCTGCAAGGGGTATAAGGGCCGACAGTTCGAGTTCCTTGTTGTCAATCATACCGCTGGTACAGGGTGTAAAGGACTTTCTTTTCCGGATCGCCCCAGGACCTGGTGGTATCCTGTTCGAAATGTCTTTTGAAGGCCAGGGAGGCGGCACTGCTGTCCCTGATATCGTAGCCGATGAGCCGGAGGGCCATGATGCTGCTGAAGTTGTCGGGAACCGAGACGCCGGTAGTATCATTGTACCATAAGCCAAATCCTTTATCCGCGAGCGTTTTCCAGGGGAAGTAGGAACTGGGATCGTTCTTGCGGGTGGGTGCGATATCGCCGTGACCGATAAAATTAGCCGTGGGAATGCTGTAGTCGGTCTTGAGTCTGGTCAGCAAGTGCATGAGGCTATTGATCTGCGCATCAGGGAAGGGTTCGAATCCGTTGTTATCGAGCTCGATGCCGATAGAGATAGAGTTGATGTCCGTGACATTTCCCCATTTGCTGGCGCCGGCCTGCCAGGCCCGCAGGTAGTCATTGAGCATATGATGGACAGTACCGTCCCTGCAGATGACATAGTGGGCGCTGACCTGGGTTTTGGTAATGGTGAAAGTGTGCAAAGTCTCCGGGCAGCTATTCTGGGCCGTATGGTGGATGATGACGAAATTTGGTTTGCGCAGGTTGAAATTGATCGTGCCGACCCAATAGGGTGCTCCAGGTACCGAGTCGGCGCCGGTGGTAAGAGGCGTTTCGCCGATGATCCGGGAGTAATCCCGGGCCTCTTTTTTGTAGACCTTGTTTGTAGCTTTGTACGGGTTGGCCGAACATGCGGTCAGCAGGAGAAGAAAGAAGAGTAGACGTACCATAGACTTCAAATTAATAAAGATTCTCTGATATGAACTATTTTTCTCCCAAGGCGGCTGCTGAGCGCTATGCGACTGGCAGGCCGGATGTTCATGATTATAGTATAGAGCAGGTACGATCGTACCTGCAGCTTCACCATAAGCTGGAGAATGCCCTGGATGTTGCCTGCGGGACGGGGTTGTCCACCAAGGCGTTACTTGCCATTACAGACAATGTCTATGGGACTGATATGTCAGCGGAAATGCTGGCTTTTGCTCCGCACCGGGATATCATTCATTATGCTCTCGCGCCGGCGGAGCAGCAGCCTTTTCCTTCCGGGTTCTTCGATCTGGTCACGGTTTCTTCGGGGGTGCATTGGTTTGATATTTCCCGGTTCCTGGAGGAAGCTCATCGACTGCTCAGGTCCTGCGGCTGGCTGGTGCTATATGAAAATTATTTCAATTCGGCGATAGAAGGGGTTGCTGATTTCCGGCAATGGCATACCGAGGTGTATTCTGCGAAATTTCCTGCACCACCCAGGAATAATAAGTTTGAGTGGACGGATGAGCGGCTGCGGCCATTTGGGTTGAGCTATATCACTGAGATAAGGTCGAGTTATTCCGTTCCGATGACTTTACAGCAATTAGCGGTGTATTTTACTACGCAGAGTAATGTGATTGCCAGGGCCGAGGCGGGGGAGACCACTTATGAAGAGGTGGAGGAATGGTTGGTGCGAGAACTTTCCGCTTTCTTTCCGGCTGATGGCGGGGTGATGGACGTCGGATATGGGAATTGGGTTAAGATCATCCAACGGATGGATTGAAAGTAGGTGGTGATAGGCACCGGGCTTGTTACATGAAAAATTCGACTCTTATTTTGTCGGGGTCATCCAGCCAAATCTTTTCTTTGCCGCTGTGGTTGTCGATGTGGATGCCGCTATGTTTGATGGAGCCTTTGTCGAGGGCCTTTTCGATTTCTTTCAGGTCTTCGATGGTTGTGATGCCGATGGCGAAATGCTCGAGTCCGATCCTTTTAGGATTGAAAGTGTCATTGGTCGGGTTTTCGGCTCGGGACAGGCTCAGGAACAATCTGGTTGGTCCTACCATGTACATGACCGATCTCTCGTTGCGATAAGCGGGTTCCCCGAAAATTTTCGAATAGAAGTCGGCTGATCGATTGATATCGCCGATCGTCAGTACGATGTGATCGATGAAAAGGCGGGCGGTGGTGGATGTTGGGAGCATAAGTTGATGTAAATTTAGCGGAATGAAAACGGAATTACAAAAAATGCTGGCTGGCGAGTTGTATGATGCGTCGGATGAGGAATTGTCGGGTATGCGGGTGACGGCGAGGGCTTTGCTTTCGAAGTACAATATGTTATTGGCGGGAACGGCGGAGGAGAAGCAGGAACTACTGCGACGGTTGTTGGGTAAATGTTCTACGTTGAATATCGAGCCGCCGTTCTTTTGCGATTACGGCAAACACATTCTGGTCGGTGACAATTTTTATATGAACTTCAACTGTGTGATCCTGGATTGCGCTTGGGTCAAAATTGGCAATAATGTTCAATTTGGGCCGGCCGTGCAGATCTATGCTGCCTATCACCCTTTGAAAGCTTCTGAACGCATCAAGGGACCGGAATTGGCGGGGCCGATCACGATTGGTGACAATGTGTGGATCGGGGGTGGGGCGATTGTCTGTCCAAATGTGACCATAGGCGATAATACGACTATTGGGGCGGGGAGTGTGGTAACGCGGAGTGTGCCGGCGGGGGTTTTTGCGGCTGGGAATCCATGCAGGGTGATTAAAACAACAGAGATATAGTGAAATGAAAAAATAAAGGGTTTTTTAAAAATTTTTCATTAGTAAATAAATATTTACTTACTTTGATGAAATTTAAAGCGATCTAGGAATTGTGAAAGGGATTAGGAGGCAGAAAAGAATTTATTCATGGAGAGATTAAGCGACGACAATGAGGCCAAGAAATTTTGATAAAG
Source organism: Puia dinghuensis (assembly GCA_026225275.1). Taxonomy (GTDB): domain Bacteria; phylum Bacteroidota; class Bacteroidia; order Chitinophagales; family Chitinophagaceae; genus Puia; species Puia dinghuensis_B. The sequence goes on along the minus strand of JAMFSL010000270.1, from coordinate 6,561 downwards.
AGGACGCCATTCGGGAGATGACTTTGAAGATCATTGCAGAAGAGGGTCTTGAAAACCTGACTATGCAGAAACTGGCGAAGGCGGCCAACATATCACCGCGCACCATTTACATAAAATACGAGAATAAGGAAGATTTGCTGATCAAAATCTTTGTGGAGGAGATACTGGAATTTTATGAAACAGCGGTGTTGTGGGGTTTTAGCGAAACCATGGATTTTGCCGGGGGTGTTCAAAAGCTATGGCAGAATACCGCCTTTTATCTCATGAGCAACAGGCCATCTTTTGTATTGATGCAATATGGAAAATCTTCGCCGTTGCTGAATAAAGTCTTTCAGGAAAAGAACATCCAACAGGGGCAGTATTTCGGGCCTATCCACAGATGGCTACAAAGACATATCGAGGCGGGTCTCATCAGGGATCTTCCCATGGAAGTACACCGGGCTTTTTTGCTTTCACCGCTGCTTGATCTTGTGAATGAATATTTCGAATATTCTGACCGGCCTGTACAGATTATCACACCAAAAGTGATGGCGGAATGCTGTGAGATGGTCATTAAGGGAATGCTTAAATAATCAGCTATGAATAACTTACTCCACAAAGAAATCGCCATCGTAGGGGGTGGTCCCGGCGGACTGACCTTAGCGAGGTTGTTGCAAATGCGCGGCGTCAAGGTGACGGTATATGAAAGAGATGTGAATAAGGACACGAGGGTACAGGGCGCGACGCTGGATCTCCATGACGAGTCAGGATTGAAAGCGTTACGTCACGCAGGGTTGATAGAAGCCTTTCAGGCCCATTATCGGCCCGGAGCGGATCTGGTGCGCATCATGGATAAACATGCGACCATCGTGATGGACGAACATACGGGACCGCAAAAGGAAGCCTCGCGGCCCGAGATCGATAGGGGTCCATTGAGAAAGATCATGCTGGACTCTTTATCACCTGATACAGTGGTATGGAATTCTTATGTGATAGCTATGGTTAAGACTGATGGCCGGTGGAAACTGTCTCTTCAAAATGGGACGACGGCCTTTGCCGATATTGTTGTCGCGGCTGATGGCGCCAATTCGAAAATACGGCCCTTCATCACACCGATCAAGCCTTTCTATGCCGGCATTACTGCGGTGGAAGGAGCAGTGCATGATTCTCATGCAGCGGCGCCCAACATACACAAATTGCTGAAAGGTGGAAAGATATTCGCCATGAGCGATGAAAAGACATTGATCGTGAGTGCGAAGGATGACGGCAGCCTGGCCTTCTATACCGGGTGTAAGACTGAAGAAGACTGGGCGCGTAAATGTGGGATCGACTTCGCTGATAAAGTCCAGGTGGTGGATTGGTTCAAGCGTGAATTCGATGGATGGGATAACGTTTGGCTCGAATTGTTCGAGCATTTCGATGGCCCTCTCCTACCCCGGCCGCAATATTGTATGCCTCCGGACCAGTCGTGGGAGGCCTTGCCCGATCTGACGATGCTGGGCGATGCCGCTCACCTGATGCCGCCCTACGCGGGGGAAGGTGTTAATATGGCCATGCTGGATGCCCTGGAATTAAGTGATTGTCTGACCGATGAGACGTTCCCGGATACGCGGACGGCGATAGCCCATTATGAAAAGGAGATGCGTAAAAGGGCCGGGGAAACCGCGATCATGACCTTAGAGCAGACGGCGTGGTTGCACTCGCCGGAGGCGATTATGCATATGCTGGAATTGTTTGGGTAGAAATGCATGGATGGTTTCCCGAAACTGAGATGATCTGCCATGAATCGGGCACTGCAAGAAAAATTTGCGTAGTCGAATAGCTACGCTTATATTTGTAGCCAAATAGCTACGCAATGAATTTAAGACGGGATGTTTTTCAAGCCATCGCAGACCCCACCAGAAGAGCAATATTACTATTGGTCGCCTCACAGGCCATGACTGCGGGAGCGATCGCTGCCAACTTTGACACGGCCAGACCTACTGTCTCCAAGCATCTGCAAATACTCACCGAGTGTGATTTATTGGAGCAAACTCAAAATGGCAGAGAGATTTACTATCACATCAATGCACAAAAAATGAAAGAAGTAGCCGACTTTATCGAACCGTTCCGCAAAATGTGGGATGACAGGTTTACTAAACTGGAAACCATCATGAAAAAATATAAAACAAAAAAATAAACTACCATGGAACAGAAAACAAAAATTCATGCTGAAGACGGCAAACAGGAAATGGTGATCACGAGAGAATTCGATTTACCTGTGGAATTGCTTTTCAGGGCGCATGTTGAGCCAGAGCTTCTTGAGGAATGGATGTCTAATCCTTATGCAACAGCTAAAGCGCTGAAATTTGAAGGTAAAAAGCACGGCAGTTATCAATTGGAGTCAACCGACGCCCAAGGGAAAGTGGTATTTCGTTCAAACGGGGTCATCCATGAGTTTAGCCCTAACAAAAAAATAATAAGGACGTTTGAATTGGAGAATGCGCCTTTTGGTGTTCAGCTTGAGGTCTATGAATTTTCGGGGCTTACTGAAGATACCAGCCAACTCAGGATGCAAGTCATCTATGAATCGGTCGCGCAAAGAGACCAGGTGTTGAAATTACCCTTTGCGCAAGGAATCAATCATGCACATAACCGGTTACAGGAAGTAGTAATCACGCTAAAATAATTCAGCCATGGAAAAGAGAAAGTCAATTTGGTATTGGATCATTACTATCCTTCTGTCCTTTTTTATCTTTTCGGGTGGATTGATGCAGGCCCTGCAAGCAAAAGGAGTGGTGGAGGGATTTAAACCGCTGGGGTATCCTACCTATTTTATTTCGATTATCGGGGTATGGAAAGTATTGGGGGTTATTGCGATATTGGTTCCGAAGTTCCCGTTGCTGAAAGAATGGGCGTATGCGGGCCTGTTTTTTGCGATGACCGGGGCGGTGATATCGCATCTGGCAAGTGGTGATGTGAAGGTGCAAATCATTGCTCCCATTGTGTTGGCCATTTTTACCGTATTATCATGGTGGCTGAGGCCTGCGGACAGAAAAATTACTTAAATTAGTGATATGATGAATCCCAAAGTTGATTTCTATTTTACCAAAGCCGTTCAGTGGCAGGATGAAATTGAGAAATTAAGAACGATCGTCCTTGATTGCGGGCTGACCGAAGTATTGAAGTGGGGTTGTCCCTGCTATACGTTTGAAAAAAAGAATATCGTTCTCATCCATGTCTTTAAAGAATATTGTGCGCTGCTTTTCTTTAAAGGCTCTTTGTTAAAGGACAGCAAGGGCATTCTTATTCAACAAACGAAGAATGTGCAGGTAGGCCGTCAGGCCCGGTTTACCAATATTCAGGAAATAAAGAAGCTGGCCCCCACCCTGAAAGCCTATCTTTATGAGGCTATTGAAGTGGAAAAAGCGGGGTTGAAGGTGACCTTAAAAAAGACGGCAGAATTCGACATGCCTGAAGAGTTTCAAAAGGTACTGGACAAAAAATCCGTCGTGAGAAAAGCTTTTCATGCATTGACACCGGGGCGGCAAAGAGGATATCTGCTTTACTTCTCTGCGGCTAAGCAAGCCAAGACCCGGGAGTCGAGGATTGAAAAATCCATTCCGGATATTCTTGCGGGAAGGGGGTTAAATGATTAATATTGACGCCGGTACCGCCGGCCGTTTACTTAAACGTTTTCACCAGATCCTTATAGCTGCGACCGATGGGAAGCTCGAAATCGTTCACGAAAAGAGTATTCGCGGTGATCTTCCGGATAAAATTTTTCTGGACGGCGTAACTGCGATGGATGCGTAAGAAAGTTTCGAAGGTTTTTTCCTTGAGAAGGTTTCCGATGCTGGAGATGACGCAATAGTCTTTATTGACCGTCACGATCTTCGTGTAATCCTTCAAAGCTTCCAGGTAGAGGACCTCATGCAGTTTGATCTTGAGCTGGTCATGGCCATCTTTGATGTATAAGATATTGGCGCCGAGGCTTATTTCAAACAATGACGCTTTCTGCCGCGTGTCCATATACTCTTCCAGCCTGCGCATGGAGAGTGCGAAACGGTCGGTGCTCAGGGGCTTTTCGAGGAAGTCGAAGGCGGCCAGTTCAAAACTTTTTATCGCATGTTCGGTGTATGCCGTGATGAAAATGCAGACGGGTACGTTGATCATCCGGCTGCGAAATTCCAATCCGCTGAGTCCGGGCAGGTCGATATCCAGCAGCATGACCTGTACCTGGTCCTCCTTAGATGACGCCAGGGCTTCTTCGGTGGAAGCGTAAATACCGGTTATATGCAGGAAGGGAAACCGCCTGGCAAAGGAAACGGTGGTCAATCTATCTACTTCGTCGTCATCGACTATGATACAGTTATATGGAGGTCTCAACAGATCCATTCAGCGTGAGACAAAGATAAGACGAACGACTGTACTATAAAAATGGCATTCCCCGTGGGGCCAAAGGCATTAACCTGCCATTTTATGCATAATTGCCAAATACATTTGGTTCCAATGCACTATTATTTTACATTCGGGAATGACCTATTCACCGGAATTGCTAAAAGGTACGCTGAAAACGATTGTTTTAAAGCTATTGACGGACAATAAAAGAATGTATGGTTATGAGATGACCCAGCGGGTAAAGGAATTGACGCTTGATAAAATTCAAATTACCGAAGGAGCGTTATATCCGACCTTACATGCGCTGGAGGCTGACGGGCTGGTGAAGGTTGAAATTGAATATATCGGAAAACGGGTGAGGAAATATTATAGTCTTAGCCCTACAGGAAAGGCAAAGGCGAAAGAAAAGCTGAAGGAATTGACCAACTTTGTCGATACGATGATCTCCTTATTGGACCTTAAACCCAAACTGGATTGACATGTACTGCATCAGCGATCAACAAATCGATTTTATTCTCGCGGATCTACACCGTAAGGGCATTCAAATAGAGGGACTTCAATCCAACTTGCTGGATCATATTTGTATCCTGATCGAGGAAAACCTGGAAGAAGACGGGGACTTCGAACAATTTTATTTTACTACCATCAAGACTTTTTATCAGCAGGAGTTACGGGAAATAGAAGAAGAGGCCCTGTTTCTCCTCCAATTTCAACATCACCTGCGTTTCAGCAGAAACCAATTTTTTCTTCTGTTATTCACTATTTTCATCGGCCCATTCATTGCTGGCGACCTGCTGTGGCTGATCAACTCCGTGGACAGCAACGGGTGGAATTTACCGTTCGAGATCTGGGGAGCCACTGTTGTCTATTCTCTTTTTCCGCTGCTGATCCTGTTGGTGCTCTTCCTGACGCCGGAAAGGCAGGATCCGCTTATTCCGAAGAAATCGACCATTCTTTTGGGGATAAAGCCGTTTATAAAGATTATTCCCGCCCGTGCTTAATCGCAGGTGCATCCTTCGGCGATTGACTTGCCGGTGATTGGAGGGGAGAATTAGATAGCTGGTCTTCCCTGCCGTAATAATTTTCGCCCAACTTTATTTTCTCGCGGCCATTTTCTACCCGCCATTTGTTTGTATCACGAAGGGAATAGGCGCATCCACAGTATTCCTGCATATAGAATTGTTCTTCCTTACTGATATCCAGCATCCGGGAAGAGCCGCCTTTTTTACGCCAGTTGAAGGTCCAGTAAGTCAATCCCGCGTAAGGCGCCGCTGCCCGGACACCGGAACCATTGATCTGTTCCATATTTTTCCAACGGGAAATACCTAATGAGCTGGAGATAATATCGAAGCCATTTTCAAAAGCATATAACGCGGTACGTTGGAACCGCATATCAAAACACATCGTGCAACGGATACCACGCTCCGGTTCCATCTCCATCCCTTTGGCCCGTTCAAACCAGTTGTCCACATCATAATCGGCATCGATGAAAGGAATGTTATGCTTTTCTGCAAAACGGATATTTTCTTCTTTCCGTAAATCGTACTCTTTTTTGGGATGGATATTGGGATTGTAAAAGAAGACACTAAAGTCAATTCCAGAGGCAATAATAGCCGCCATCACTTCTCCCGAACAAGGTGCACAGCACGAATGGAGGAGTAATTTTTTTCCACCTTCAGGTAATTCTAATTTTTCCCGGACCAGACTCATTTTAAGTATTTGATGGCACGAAGGTAAAATTTTATTCTCTATATTTATGCCTAACTTTATGAATAATTCTAATATATAACGATGTCAACAGATTTTGTTAGCCTGCTGGATGATAATAATAACGTGATCTTTAATATGACCGCAACGGAAGCGGGGGAAGCCATCGTCTCCGGCGATGCTGCGCGGGTACGGGCGATAGATGGACAATTTGCCATCGTTAAAAAAGTGGGGCAACAGGTTTTCCTGGCGCGTTCCCTCGGCAGGCCGATGCGTTATTTTTTGGCCAAGCAGGTTTCGGGACCTTTACTTATTGTCGCGGAACGTATGGATGAAATTTACGACTATCTCAAACAAAAAGGATTGCATCACCAGTTCCATCCTGCCTATACCCGGATGGTTCCGGCTCATCATGTCGTCAGGCTTGAAGTGATCGGATGTCCCGATCCCAATCCCGTGTATACGCGTTTTTTTGAACCGCAAAGAAATGTCCTC
>JAMFSL010000269.1 GCA_026225275.1 Puia dinghuensis | reverse complement strand
GGTGATCGTCCGCAACTGAATCATTACCGCCGTAGGAGATAGCAAAAAGCTTCCCGCCCCTGCCGGTAGCACCATCATAGACCTTACCGGGAAATCCTTGTTGCCCGGATTCGTCCTCATGCACGAACACATGTACTATGCGGCCTACTCCGCCGATTTCAGCTATCTACATGTCAAACAATTGCCGTTCACTTTCCCAAAACTATACCTGGCCTGCGGCGCAACGATGATTCGTACCGCCGGAAGCGTTGAGCCCTATTCCGACCTGAACCTCAAAAGGGACATCGATCAGGGCAAGATACTCGGGCCGGAAATGGACGTCACAGCACCCTACCTGGAAGGAAAAGGCAGCATATTCCCCGGGATGCATGAATTGAGCGGACCCGCAGAGGCGAAAGCCTTTGTCGACTTCTGGGCCAGCCAGGGCTGCACTTCATTCAAGGGATATATGTTCCTGGATAGCCTACACTCAAGGCCGCAATTGATGAGGCCCACGCCAAAGGGCTGAAAGTAACGGGGCATTTATGTTCCATCACCTACCGCGAGGCGGCGGAAATGGGTATCGACCAGTTGGAACACGGTTTTACTGTGTCTACGGATTTTGTCCCCAATAAAAAGGAGAATGCCTGTCCATTGGGTGCGGCACCCATCGCATCCGCGGATTCGCCGAAAGTAAAAGACCTGATTCAATACATCATCGATAAAAAAGTGATCGTGACGTCTACTCTGGCCGTGATCTACAACATGACTACCCTGGATACAACGATCCGTCCCGAAGTACTGGAGGCGATGTCACCCGATACCCGGGATATGTTCCTCAACGTCTACAACAAAATGCGCAACCCTTTTGGCAATAAAGCCATGCTGGAGGAAATGAAGATGGAAAAGAGGTTTTCGGATGCCGGCGGCCTGTTGACCGTGGGTACCGATCCCACCGGCAGCGGCGCCACCCTGGCGGGATATGGCTCACAGCAGACGATCGAGCTTCTCACGAACGCCGGCTTCACCCCGATAGAGGCCATACGCATTGCGACGTACAATGGCGCGAAGGCGCTTGGACTGGAAGACAAGATCGGCTCCATCGAAGTCGGAAAGGCTGCTGACCTTGTGGTCATCGATGGTGATATTTTTCAACATATCCAAGACATCAGGAAGATCGTCTGGGTATTTAAGCAAGGGGTGGGCTTCAATTCCCAAAAGATATTCAGCTCCGTAAAAGGAGAGGTCGGTAAATATTAACGCCGGACCATGCCCGCCCCTGCAAAAACAAAACCCGCAGCGTAAGCTGCGGGTCACTCGTCGCCCGACCTGGGCAACCTACGGCCAGTTATTTTGTCGGCGCATTCGCCGCTTCTTCAATAATTGCCAACACTGCGTCAGGATGAGAGACCATCACCACGTGGCTGGATTCGATCTCAGTTGTTTTGGCTTTCATCCTTTTGGCCATAAAGCGTTCCAGGTCCGGACTGATCGCTTTATCATTTTTAGAAACAATATACCAGCTTGCCTTGGTTTTCCAGGAAGGTTCGCCGCTTTTGTCCCCAAATACGGTTTGCGATGCCGGTATTTGTGTCGCATAGATCAGATCCTGCTGTTTGGCAGACAGATCCTGTGCGAATACTGCGCCTACACCTGCTCTTGATAAAAAGATAAAACCATCCTGTGCTCAAAATAGTTACCCAAGGTATTTGCCGGGCCATTTGCGGATAAGGTAGGTACAGTTTCACCAAGATCTGGCGCGAAGGCAGCAACATATACCTGGCCAACTACTTTAGGGTCATTACCTGCCTGGGTAATTACATACCCTCCCCATGAATGTCCTACCAATATCACATTGCCTTTTGCCCTGGCAATTGCGCGTTTGGTAGCGGCAACATCGTCCGCAAGTGATGTAATGGGATTTTGAACTGAGATCACGGGGTAACCTTTAGCTTGCAGCGCTTTTATTTGTGCCTCCCAGCAAGAGCCGTCTGCCCAGATACCGTGAACAAATATAATGGTGGGCTTAGAGGTTGATTGTGCACGTAAATTTAATGTGCCTATCAGCATAACCAATATGACCGATAGCATTTTGATGTTTTTCATTGTTATAATTTTTTATTATTTGAAAGTTAAGTTTATTAATCGGCAGCTGCAAAAGCTTCCGCACTTTGTATGGTAGTAGTAAGTGATACTTCCACGTTGCCCCTGGTAGCATTGGAATACGGGCAAACCTGGTGCGCTTTTTCAACTAAGGCATTCGCTGTTTCCTGGTCAACACCGGGCACGTTTACTGCCAATGTAATCACCAATGCAAAACCGCCCGCGTTATTTGCACCAATGCCCACATGCGCCCTTACGGCTGTTGTGCCTGTTGTTGCCTTTTCGTTTTTAATCACGTGGTTAAGGGCGCTGTCAAAGCAAGCCGAGTATCCCGCGGCAAATAATTGTTCAGGATTCGTAAAAGCGCCCCCTGCGCCCCCTAACTCTTTTGGCATCCTTACTTCCAGGTCGAGTACTTTATCAGATGATACTACGTGCCCATTTCTGCCGCCTGTTGCGGTTGCTACTGCTGTGTAAATTGCTTTTACTGACATGATTTATTATTTATTAATTTGTTTTGTTCTATTAAGTATTATATTAATTGTGTCCCGAAGTGCCCCCATTTCTTCAATGCTTAGGCCTAAGCTGCATTTAAAGGATTCAGGCACAGATACTGCCTTTTTTTTTAAAGTTGCACCATTTTTACTAAGCCTGATCATCAGCACCCTTTCGTCCGCAGTACTTCTTGTGCGACTAATCAGTTGCTTATTCTCCAGCTTTTTTAGTAGAGGTGTTAAGGTTCCCGAATCAAGTAATAGTTTTTCGCCTATTTCTTTTACAGATAGCTCCTGGTGCTCCCATAATATCAGCATCACCAGGTATTGCGGATAAGTCAAATCAATGCCATCTAATATGGGCTTGTAATGCGCAGTTAATACCCTTGACAAGGCATAAACCGGGAAGCAGGCTTGGTTTTCTAGCTTTAAATAATCCATTTGCTTCTGATTGAAGAGCAAATATACATTGTATAAAATTAAATTGTACAAAATTTAATTTTGCAGGATTCTTGGTATGCTGGTTGTGGCCCTCCCCGGAAAACAAAACACTATCATTTGAACGAATGCAGAGCGACGTTCGGAACGGGCTCTTGACCTAGTCCTAGCCTGGATTTGCGACCTTGGTCTGGATATGTGTAGTTGACTCAAATTGCCGCTTAGCCACTTGTCTCGACCGTACGAGCTGGTGTCTCGGGCTTCAACCCGCCGCGCCGTCGTCGCCACGTTTCCTCGCCGTTCGTTGCCCATGATCCGTCCACGGCATTACGTGCGAACCCTTCCCAAGAGTCGTTCCAGTCCCCAAGCGAATAGCCGTGCCAAGGGCTATGAGGAGTGATGTTTGGTAAACCAAGTTCCTTCCAAAGTGCCTGCGCCCGTTCCATGAATTCGCGGGCCGGCAGGGCGAGAGGAGCCATCGCATATTTAAGCGTCGCGTCGATCAGCAGCGTCGAATCCATCTCCTGTGGACCGGACTTTGGCGCATGTCCCGTCGAACGGTATGGTTCCACATGTACGTCATCCACCGGATTCATGCGATACCCCAGAGACCACATTACGGCATCCGTATTCTCGGGATCAATATCTTCACTTACCGCGATAACGATTTTTCCGCTGTCGGCCTGCCGCGCAGCTGTCGCCTGCAATCCACGCCAGACTTCAGTCTGAGGCGTGTTGTTGGCAAACTGTACGAAGATGATCGGCCGCAGATTACTCAGCGGCTCGTGCATGACTACACGGAGAACACTCCTGAGCGACAGCGCTTCCCGCAAATAATTCAGGTACAACGGCTCAAGCGCCAGTTTCTTAATGACGCTCGACTCACTCGGTGAAACCTGGCTAATGATCGAGATAAAAACAGGCTTTTTCCGGTGCGTGATCGCGGTCACCTCCATGGACATGTTGAAGTCTTCGAGTGCGACATAGCCGTTGCTTTCCCCAAAGGGCCCTTCGGGCTCCAGCAGATCGGTATCGATGTACCCTTCAATGACGATCTCTGCATCAGCCGGAACTTGAAGATTGACCGTGACGCCCTTCGCGGTCCGAATAGGAACACCCGCCAACGCACCGGCTACCGTGATCTCGTCCACGTCTATGGAAAGTTTCTGCGGGCCGGTGTACGCAATGACGGGTGCGGCTCCGATGACGATGGCGCAAGGCATCCTTTCTTTTCGATCGCGATACTTGCACCAGTGAATATATCCGCCAGCACCTCCGATCCGCGATGACATGCGCACTCCTAAACGATCTGTCTTCTTCAATGCGCCACGATACGTTCCGATGTTTTGTATCCCGTTATCAGGGTCGACGGTGATGCACAAAGTTGCGGTCAGATAAGGTGCGGCATCGTAGCCTGGCGTGGAGATCGGAACTGGCAGACTCGCCAAACCACCGCCGGCTTCCCGGAGAGCATCTCCAGTAATCACCACTTCCTGGCAGGGGGGTGAGGTGACGACTATCGGGGCAATGGGATGCTCAATCGCATGGAGCCAGTCCGCTCCAATCTCCTCAACCGGGCGGCCCATACCGATCGCGTAGATCTTAGGCGATGCAGCTAAGGCCCCGACTACCACAGGAATGTCATATCGGCGTCCGGCGGAATCGACGACGTTGGTGAATAGGAATGCCCGACGATCGTTTTCGTGGATGCCACCGAGAAACTGGCAGCGAACCAGCGGATGCAGTTCCGTGTCTTTATTGATGGGATGATCTATACGAACAAGCAGTCCATTCCGCTCGAGTTCGGCCAGATGACTCTGAAGATCAAGACTCGGTGGTGGCTTTGCCGCTGAAGGCTTTTCATTACTCATATCAATAGAATTCCGGGTTATAGCTGCAATTATCAGGTCGCCGCAGGAATAGGTAATCCGAAGAATTCGGCCATTACCCTCCAAAGCTCATCGCTTAGCAAATATCTGCCGTGAGTAAACCCTTTGAGCACTAGTATCAAAAATAGTAATGACGACCCATGTACCTACTGACGTTTTCTTTTGATGGACCAAAATATCTTCAATTTATCATTTAAAAGACCTGATCTGTGTATAACACGAATTTAATCATTTTCTTTGCTAAACTAATGCATTTCTCTAATGGAAATTGACATCAACCAACAGAAGATATCTATAGGCGATAAATACAAGATATTTATTGCCGGGCAACAGACATATTTCGCTTCCAGAAAATTACTTAGCCTTCTACCAGTCGTTTATCTCTATGACCTCAACGATGAGCGACCCAGAATGACGATAAAAAAAATATTTTCATTTTTCAAAGCAAAATATAATATCACCCGGTGGGATAATATGGTAATTGAATTCCGGACAAAATCATTTTGGAAATTGCAATATGAATGTCAGATTGGACAGGATACTTATACGATTTATGGGCATAGAGGTAGAAAATATTCTATTTACAAAAACGATAACCAGATTGCCTGGTGGGACAAAAATGCAGTCAGCTGGTTTGCAGGCGACAACTATAAAATTATCGTCGACAGGGATGCCGACGTTGATCTATTAATTTCATTTTGCCTGATCGTTGACAATTTCTCCAGCGACTCCCATGATGGGAAGATGATCAGTATCGATCTTGGCAATATTGGGTTTCAGGCAAGAAAATTTGATCCTGATTGGCAGCCGAAATAATTGGAGACTACTCATAAAATCTCCCGATATAATCGCCGATGGCGCCGACGAGCTATCCGGCCAGGGTAAATGGGGCGGCTACGGGCATCCCATAGAGGCAAATTTAAGCATGAGCGAGATCTTTCCAATATTCGCTATACAGATTATCCGATTCGAGCAGCGTATGGTGGCTTCCTGATGTTTTGATCGTTCCGTTGTCCAGGATATAGATCCTATTGCAGAAAGATTTGAGCACGTGCAGCCGGTGGGTGATAAAGATGACGGCCATCTTAGACTTGAGTTCGGTCAGTAGCCTCAAAACGAATTGCTCGGACGACTTGTCCATTTCAGCAGTAGCCTCATCCAGGATCAATAGTTCGGGGTTATGATACAAAGCCCTTGCCAGGGCAATCATTTGTTTTTGTCCGCCGGACAGGTTGATCCCTTCTTCCCCAACAAGGGTCATAAAAGATTGCGGGAGGCTTTTAATAAAGGGGCTAAATCCGTACTGATCCAAAAAGGCGGTTATGGCCTGCGGGTCCCGGACACCGTCGTCGAATACGATATTCTCTAACACCGTCCCGTTAAAAATATGGATGTTCTGCGGAACGACACCGATCAGCCGCCTCCAGGCGCTCAGCGGGACTTCGCCTAATGGCAGACTACCGTTAACGAGGATGTTGCCGGTTTCGACGGGGTAATGGCCTTGCAGTATCTGGGTCAGCGTACTTTTGCCACTCCCGTTCTCCCCTATGATAGCTATGATTTCACCTTTGGCTACGTGAAAAGAGGTGTTTTTGAGGATCAATTTGCGGCCGGTAAACCGGAATGAGATATGCAGAACTTGCAGTTGTTCGAGGAAATGCAGCTGATTGATCTTGTCGACCTCTTCCGGCTCGATAGCCGTGAATTCGAACATCCGGTTAAAGGCGATTTTGGCTTCGTTTATGGGAATGGCGATCAGGGCGAGATTGGCCACGCTTGGTAACAAGGATACAGCCATCGTAAGCACAGCCATCAATTCTCCCGTTTTAAGGCGACCATGCAGGACCTCGTAAGAAGTGTAGCATAGGATAGTTGTGATGAAAAGCACGGAAAAGAAATTGGCCATGAACGAAAGCCGGATCTGGATCCTGCCCAATGAAAAGACGTTGTCCTGATAATGCTTATATATGGTAGCATTCATTCGCTGGAACAGACTTTGTTTGTTGTAGTTTTTGATCGGTTCTATTCCCCGCAGCGTCGAAATATAGTTGCCCTCTGTCAGGGCATAGCTGCTCATAATAGACCGTTGTCCGTCGGATATCGACCGGTTATAGGAATAGATCAGAAAAAAAAATACCGGCATGGCCAGCATGCAGAAAACGCCAGTCTGCCATGAATATGTGAAGATAAATATTGCCGAGACGATTACGATCAGGGTGTCGATAATGACATTCCCTGCCAGTTGACTTATCGCCTTTTGTATCCTTGAAGTGTCGTTTAGCCGGGCGGTCAGCTCGCCGATCTTGCGCGTGTCAAAAAATGGCTTGGGTAACCCCAACAGATGCCGGTAAAAGAAATCGATGATCCGGATATTGAAGTCTTTGCTCTGCCTGAGCAGGAAATACTGACGCAGATAGGACAAGCCTTCCTTACTCATCAGCAGGATAAAGACAAGCGCTATGCCCGTGTATAATTTAGTAAAATTCCTATGTGGGATGATGTCGTCGATCAGGCGTTGGGAAAAAAGAGACATGACTAGTCCCATCCCCGCGATGCCTATGCCTAAAGCGGCAGCGATGGAGAGCAGAGGGACGTCGCTTTTAAGCAGCGATTTTACCCAACTGATCCTGGCATTGTCGATGTCGGCTGCCTTTTTAAACAACAAGTTTGGAGTAAGCGTCAGTACGGCCTTTGACCGCCAAATGGATTCCAGTTCCTCTTGTGACAGGTACTTCATTCCATTCGCCGGATCTCCTATGATGAACCCCGGCTGTCCTTGTTTAAGGCTATTGCCAAAGCAAACTACGTAGTGCTCTAGATTGTCCTCTATAACGACGTTCAATATACAAGGCTGGTTGTGAGCGATCAGGGCCGCGACGTCGGCCTCGCAGCCTTCTGCATCCATACCCAATTGGCGTGCAGCCTGATACAGACCCAAAAGTGTCGTCCCGGTGACGTTAGTGCCGCTCAGACGACGCAGATTTTCCAGCGTGTCAGTCCCCCCATAGTGTTGGATGACAGACAACAGACACGCTACGCCACAATCGGTTTGACCTTGCTGCGGTATGACCTTATAAGTTTTTTTCATCAGGGAAAAGGTTTTCAATTTTAGTTTCTCCTACGATTTTCTTCGCTAACTTTTGATCTTCATAAATGAAAAAAGACGGGATGACCGTAATACCGAAGGTCCTCGTGCATTCAAAGGCAGTATCTCTCAGCAATATGATGTTAGGCATGGAGTCAAGGTGATAGTCGCATTTGAATTTGGCCACTGAAGCGCTGTCTGCTATGGTGATCATCAGGATCTGCGTCGTGGACAGTTTGTCCCTGCACCTGAGATAAGAGCGGGTCATATATTGACAATGCTCGCAGTCCGGACTGAAAAAATTAAGGATCTGGCGGGAGTACTTGCCGGAACGCGGGTCAGTGAGGACAAACGGTTTCCCGGAACAGGTCAGGAAGACGCTATGGGGAAGCGCCGAAACTTTCTCCAATTTCTCACGCTTTTTCGCAATCGTGATCAATACCGCCGCTGGTAAAGCAAGAACGACGGCAACTACAAAGGCGATGATGAGGCTTTTTCTTTTAGGTCCTGGCATACTATGACAATTGAAGTTGAAGGAAGGTGAGGATGGATAGCCAGAGGAGGATAACCGTTAGATAAGAGCAGGCGACAGGCTTGAGCGTTTCCAGCATCGTATTTCGAGTGACTGTCTTTATACCGTACGCTATGAGGAACATGTACCCGACCTCAAAAATGTTGACCAATTGCAATGGATAGATATAGTAAGCGGGGATATTGTTCAGGTTAATCAGGTTCGTAAGGGACAATGGATAGAAGTTGGGAATAGCCTGAGCGCTTAATCCCGGGTTCAATACAAAATAGACCAGCCTGATCAGCATAACGACGACAAATACTATTTCAGCCTGGATGACCGATTTCAGGATGATCCCGAATCGAAGTCCCTTATCGATCAGATAAAACCCGCAGAAGATGGCTGTGCTGAAGATCATCGTCCGGAGTAAAAAGAGAATGGGGATCAACAGATAATACAGCACCTGGTATTTCCGGGCTATTTTAATGACGTCAAAGATACGCTCCGTCGCTATTTTCTGTCCCAGCAGACTATAGTAAAACTCATCCGTGTATACCATCTTGTTGATAAGGTAGACAATGAGTATGTAAAGCAGGGAATAAGCTGCGAAGATGGCGATATTGTTGTCCGGTTTGGCGGTATTCACGTGTGTATTTTTAGGAGTTCAAAACAGTTAGCTTTGATTTGAGCCGGTTCACAAGGCTGGTATCATATTTTACGATGATAAAACAGGCGACAATGCTCATAAGACCGAGGGCGGCCATCAGTATAGTCTGGTGCAGGGTATCGCGGGGAGTGATCAATAGCAATAACACCGGCAGGAGACAAATAACATTAGAGACAATGGCGGTATTAGACCGGAAATTAAATGACAGCTGTTGCGACACCGGGCCGTATTTGATCAGGGAAGATAAAAATCCAATGGCGCTGAGAAGGAATGCGTAGGCTAAATATAGCAATACGTGCAGCATAAATGCATTGGCATAAATGGCCGATGCGGCGGTCGTAATAAGAAAATCGATGAGCAGGACCGGCGCCAGTAACCGGAGGTACAGCCAGATAAAGTCCTTGATGGATCGATTATAGAGAACGGTGAGCAGCGCGAGCTCCTTATAAAATCCCCAGAAGTTGTTGTAGGTATAGGTGAATAGCATAACCGGAGTAAATGCAAAGGGGAAAACGGGGTTTGCAGTGTACGTCATCCCGTTTGCTTTACATTGGACAGGGATCAGCAGGAATAGCAGGAATGTTTTTGCGGCCATCACAAAGACCAGGGGAAGGATAAAATAACGCCGTCTCAAGATGACGCTCAGCCGGCTTCCGCTTCCGGCGCGCGATTCGTCGAAGAGGCGGGGATTGTTTCTTACATCCCCATAGGAATAAACAAAGAGTGAGAGTTGTAACAGGAGGGCGAGACATCCCCATGCAATTCGATGGGTACTGAGATTTACATGGGTACTGAGATTGACCATGAATAGCAGACCTGCTTCCAATACCAATGACAACAGCAGCAAGACATTGAGCCGGCGGGCGGAAAGGATGTTTAACAATAGTTCGGCGAAGAGGAAACCCGATAGAAAGGCCATCATGCAGAGCAGCGGATATTCCAACGGGATACCCCTGGGATAAACCAGCATGGATGCCAGCAGCATTAGAATACAAATATTCGGCATATTGAAAAACCGGATGGATACAAGTTCTATCCATGCAGCCCGTATCGTGGAAAGGGGTTGAATTTTCAGGAAAATGGGGTTCCTGCGCTTGATGGAGGGGAAGAGACTCAAAACAATGGGGAATACAAAGCAGAAAAGACGAGCTTGCGGGTATCGCGTCAGGGGCGTCACAAATTGGCCGCCGACCGTACTTCCCACCAAGCCTATACCTACCCCGATCTTGTTGATCAGACCCGATTGTCTGAAAAAATATTGCAGACGTTTGATGAGTATAAAGAATGTCAGGTTCATGAGATAAGGTTATGCAACAATTGCCCGCTATTGCCGGGGTCGGCTGAAAGCCGGCTGGATATCGTCCGGACAAAGTCGGGAGATGATTTTAAATAATCGAAGTCGGCCATCATCGATAGGCTGCCATCCCGAAGAAGGCCTACTTGCGTTGCCAATTGCTTGACATAGAATAGATCGTGTGAGGCCATGAGTATAGTCCGCCCCTTGCCGGAGTACATCTCGCCCTTGCCCGAGTACATCTCCAGGAGTCTCGAGAGGCTGTCCGCTGCCTGGGGATCGAGGTTCGTGAACGGTTCGTCCAGGATGAGTAAGTCGGGTTTATGGATCAGGCATGCACACAAAGCTACTTTTTTACGCATGCCCGTCGAGTATCCGCCGATAGCTTCCGAAAGCTGCTGTTTTTCGGAGAAGAAATAGTCGATCAAAAAGTCGCTTTGAGTCTTGATATAGTCTTCCGGTAATCGAAATATTTTCCCGATAAAGGTCAGATAGTCGTAGGTATTGAGTTCGTTAAGCAGTAAGTCGAACTGACCCAGGTATCCAATCTCTTTTTGTTTGGGGATGCCCATGCGGCCGATCTTTTCGTCGTCATAAAGGACGGCGCCTCCGTCAGGCTTAACGAGATTGGCGACGATGTTGAGCAGTGTTGATTTACCGGCGCCATTTTTTCCCAGGATGCAGAAAATTTCGCTTTTGCCTATTCGAAAACTGATGTGATCGAGAACGAGTCTTCCCTTGAAAGACTTAGATATATTTTGAGTCTCTATAATCATTTCCGGACAGGTTTAAGAGGAGGCCGACACCGGTGTGGCGCGGCCTCCGTTCAATAAAAACGAATAGATGGGCTATTCGGCAAGGTCTTTGGCGAGAGTGAAGATGCCGCATCCTATCGCCAGGCCACCTGCCACGGGATTGGGCGCGGCGAGCGTCGCGATGAAGACGCCATCACAAAAGAGATCCCAAAAACCGCCTCCGCAGACTTGGGCCATTTGATTACTGGATAATTTTTTCATAGCTTTTGTTTTTTAAGGTTTAACTGAGAGAACACATTCCGAGCGCAATGAGAAAGCTGGCGCCGAGCGATACGCCGGCAAACCCAGCGGCGATTCCGAGCCCGAGGGCGCAAGCTTTTGCACCGCCACCCTGGACGTCCTCCATTTGTTGAAGATCTAATTTTTTCATGTTTTTTCGGTTTAATATGGTCAATCCTGTCTTACGCCATGGATTGAATGTTCGGCGATTCGTAGCTACTGAATATTCGAATGTAGGGGGAAGCCTACAATATACCAAAGCCTGAAAACCCTTAGCCACTAAGGGAAATGGGTAATACTCACTAAAATATGTATATTCGATTATTCCAAAGCTACATACCTATGCCTAAGGGACCCCTCGCACTAATCGTTTTATTCGGCATTGCCATGCAGGCCAACGCGCAATTAGGAGTCACGAAATTGGTCGGAAACAACACCAGCCAATACACAACGGGTTTTACGGCATTTGTCAAAGCCGGCTATCCTGTTTCAGACGGCAGCGATATTACTCTCGAAATAGGCGCAGATATTTTCTTTCTCAATGATGGTTATGGAACTGCCGACGGCACGATCATGTGTCCGTTGGTGGCCGGATACCGGTATACATTGAATGGAACCGGTGAGGGATTCTATGTCGAGCCACAGCTGGGTTTCAATTTGGCCGGGGTCACTTCATTGCATGACGCCGCTGGCAATCAGATCAATCTAAATTATCACGGAGTGGTATTTGCGGCGGGGGCAGGTTACCTGTTCAATATATGGCGTGCTCCCTTCGATTTGAACCTCCGTTATGAAACAGTGGTTGATCATGGCGGCTCGAACAATTTTATCAGCCTGGGGATCTCGAGATATATCACATTTGGAAAGAGAAATAAACAGGATTACTAAACATCCTTAACAACAAGTGATCATGAAATTATTTTTAATCACCGCAGTCATATCCATCCTATTATCAGCCTGCCTGAAACAATCTATTCCGGATGCTATGCTCAATGCGGAAGATTACGGCGGTCAGGCTGATGTAACGGCAACGTTGAGCTATAAGGTCAATGGGAATCCCGTCAACCTCACTGTACCGGATGCTGAAAGCCAGAATCCGAGTTCATACACATTGGGCTGTACGAAATCAGGTGACTATGATCTTGATGCAATAACCTCTTCAGGAGAATTTACTTTTGTCTTCCTGACGGATTCCTTAACGATAGGACATTATGTATTCCCCGGTGGTTACGGCCCCCAGTTTATTACAACCTACAACGGACAGGATGAATACACGTACTATCCAACTGATAGTATGAGCTTTAATGTCACATCGTACAAGAATGGGCTGATCAGCGGAAATTTTTCGGGGCAGTTGACGCCCATGCTATCAACCGGCAACAATGATTTTGGTGCTCCGAGTTCGGTATTGATTACCAATGGTTCTTTTAAAAATGTGCCGGTGTTTTATTAATTTTTGTCTATAAAAAAAACTAACTAAACATGAAAAAAAAGATCCTGTTTGTACTTTGCCTGTTGGCCGGCCTCATGTTCATCAATGCCGGGTTGAACAAATTCTTTCAATACATGCCGGTGCCAAAGAACATGCCCGATAAGATGGTCAATGTAATGATGGCGTTCGTAACGATTGGCTGGCTGATGCCGCTGGTTGGAACCTTCGAGGTGATTGGCGGCCTGCTGTTGATCATTCCGAGGACCAGGGCGCTTGGGGCGATTGTCCTTGTGCCCATTTTGACCGGTATCCTGCTCGCCAATATTAGCATGGCGCCATCGGGTCTGCCAATCGTTTTCGCTCTGATCGTCATCCTGGCCTGGGTGATCATTGAGAACCGGGCAAAGTACCTGCCCATGATAGAAAAATGAGGCCTTGCCCGCAGGTCCTATTTCTGGATTTTCACCGTTAAAGTCAGCGGAGCGGGATCGCCGTCCGGAACATTGGCGACATAGTCGTTGATTTCGAAGAAGCCTTTCTTGCCGTTCTTGTCGATGAACGCAAATACGTTTCCGACCGAGACATCGGTCTGCCGGTTGGTCACATCCGCCAGTTCGTCAAGATCGTTGATGTTATATTTTACAAACAGCGTATCGATATTGGCCGCAGTTTTAATGGAGTCGAATGCCCCCACAGTGACATGGTTGTAATATGCCGCATTGACCAGCTGGGTATTGGTAACGGTCGAGAATCCGGCTACATAAATCGTACGGGTGGACATTGATGTGACATTTTCGAAAAAACGGCAGCTTCCACAGCCTCCGCCATGGTAGTTATAGGCAAAATCGATGTCGCTGGATTTTTGGTCGGCTTCGCTTTGAGTATAGGCAACCCCGTCGTAGAGATCGACAAACCCCGTTCGTGTACCGTCCAGCCCCTGGTTGTCAGTGTTAGTGCCAATGATACTCTGCACGTTAATAGTGTCCTGAATGATCGACGCCCCGGCAGGTGCCGAAGGACTATTGCTGCTTTTTTTGCAGGAACTGGCCGTGAACAGGATCGCTACAACTGCCGCCGGAAAGGCAAAGGTGGAAAAGGAGATGTAGTTAGTCATAACAATACGCTTTTGTTTACTTGTAGCGGTAAAATTAGCGTATGGTGAACCCCGGGGGCCGGGCGATTCGACTAACAGCAATAAAAATAGATGAGCGTCAGATTAATCATCCCAACCACTCCACTATCGCCTTCACCGTATCCTGGTAAAAGATCCTATACGTATCTCCCGTCACATACCCGATATGCGGCGTGGCCAGCACATTGTCCATCCACCGGAACGGATGATCGGCAGTCATCGGTTCGGTATCGAATACATCCAGGGCAGCGCCGGCAATGACCCGATCCCGCATCACCTGTATCAGGTCTGCCTCATCGACCAGCGGCCCGCGTGACGTATTGATGAAATACGCCGAAGGTTTCATTTGGCGGAGCTCGGCCGCGGTGATGATCCCACGGGACCGTTCACTCAGGACCAGGTGCACGGTGACAAAATCGGCTTCCCGGAAAAGTTCTGCTTTACTGACCAACCTGGCGCCGGCCTCGAAAGCCTTCTCCGCAGTCAAATTCTCACTCCACGCGATCACGTTCATGTCAAAGGCCTTTGCGTACCGGGCGATGGTTTTTCCGATGCGGCCAAGGCCCACAATTCCGATGGTCTTCCCCGCGAGGTCGGTACCGACATGCTCCTGCCAGCCGCCGGCCCGGACGGCGGCATTTTCGGGGACGATGTGGCGGCCAATCGCCAGCAGCAGACCCCAGGTTAATTCGGGCGCTCCGGAGTCGTGGTAACCGGTATTGGCGATGGTGATACCCAATTCGGCGGCGGCTGTCGTGTCGAGGGCAGCGTTACGTTTGCCAGTAGACACGATTAATTTCAGATTGGGGAGTTGTGACAGGATGGTGCGGGTGAGCGGCGTACGTTCCCGCATGACGCAAATCACCTGGAACGGTTGCAAACGTTCTACCAGCGTCGCCTCATCAAACAAATGGTCGTAGAAAACGGTCACCTGCGCTTTTTCCTTCACAGCCGTCCAGTCGGCGTACTGAAAAGCGACCTGTTGATAATCGTCGAGGATAGCAATTTGAGGGTTATTCATAAAATCTCCTGATATAATCGCCGATCACACCGACGAGCGCCGGGGGCTGACTGTCCCCGTCCCGCTCCATCCACCCGTGGTCGGCACAGCAAATGTAGGCGAAAAATTGTCCGTCGAGCGTCACCCGAAAGTAGACAGGCGTCCCCTTGTCCCCCCTTTCTTCGGAGGGCGTTACCTTGCCCCTGTAATGACGGCCTTCGAAATCGAGCGCGAGCGGGAATGCGGCACCACTATTCATGATATGCTTTTAGGGATATGCTGCAACTATTCGGCCACCTTATCCGCGCCGAATTCCACTCCCCAATCCCGCATGGCAAAAATGATGTGGCGCAGTGTCAATCCTTTTTCCGTCATCGCATACTCCACCCGAGGCGGTACTTCCGCATAAACTGTCCGGGAGATGATCCCATCTGCTTCCAGCTCGCGCAATTGTTCCGTCAGCGTTTTCTTGCTAATGCCTTCGATCATTCGATGGATCTCGCTGAAACGGCTGAACTGATAACAGATCAGGTATAAGATAACCACTTTCCATTTGCCACCGATGATGTGGATCGTCGCCGAAACGGGACAACCACCGATAGCGAGGAAACTTTGCTTCATGTCTGCGGGCATTTCCGGATAAGTATTCACAGTATGATATTTGAGGATAAATATACCAAAATTATTCCAGGGGCTATGGGGCTGAATGAAGGGAAAGTCTACCGGCTAGATCCTACCGGAAAAGCGGAAGACTATGCCACGCTGGATGGTCGTGTGACCGGCATTGTTACTGTAGATGACAAAAGTTTTCTTTGTGGTGGGTGGGCGAAGGACGGGACACCGACGATTTATTTTTTGGATGCGCAGCAAAGATTCGAACCCCGGCTATCTGCCCCACAAGCGTTATTTTTTAACGGTATCACCCCCCTCTCCCCAGGCCTCTTCCTCATTTGCGACGCATATGCCGGTCTAATATGGAAGTATCACCTCGATTCCAATCAGTTGACACCCTGGCTACGGCATGAGTACCTAACCCGCATCGATCCGGATAACCACATGCCGGCGGCGAATGGGATCAAAATTTATGATCAAACAGTCTTCGTTTCCAATACCGCTCGCAATACCCTGCTTACCATCCCGCTGATTGCCGGTCAGCCCGGTGAGCCGGCCGTCTATTTGGACGACATCAACCTTGACGATTTCGCCATCGATACAGATGGAACGATCTATGCGACTACCCATACCTTCAATAGCGTGATCAAAATCAAACCTGGGAAGTCGCCTTCCATCATAGCGGGCCTGG
>JAMFSL010000039.1 GCA_026225275.1 Puia dinghuensis | reverse complement strand
TTATCGCAGTATCTTGTTTGCTCCCCAGGGTGTGCAGGATCATATCCGTATTGATGGCTATTTCCTGCTTGAGGTTTTTTGACTGGTAAAAATTCCATTCATCGGAGGCCTTCACCCGTTCGATCAGTGCTTCATTGGCATGATGACCCGCCAGCAGGCCGGCCACCGCCGCCAATACCGCCATCAGGGCGGTGGACAGGGCAAGGTAAAGCGTCCACTTTTCTCTTTTCTCTTCAGCTCCTTCTTGAATTTCCTCGTGCAGATGTTCTGTCGGTACTTCGATTTCTTCCATTAAAAAGACCGCGTTTTCTCAATAACGCACGAATTTCAAAATTATTTGCTGAGATACATACTTCTGTCTTTATATAATTGCCGGAAGTTGGGGTCGCGCAGATCTTTGATGAATCGGATCGCCTCGCCGGTGGATTTCATCTCCGGCCCTAGTTCCTTATTGACGCCGGGAAACTTGTTAAAGCTGAAGACAGGTTCTTTGATGGCAAATCCTTTGAGTTTTTTCTCGAAGGTGAAATCCGTCAGCTTATGGCCGCCGATCATGATCTTGGTGGCGACATTGAGGTAGGGTATCTGGTAGGCCTTTGCAATAAAGGGAGTCGTCCGGGAGGCCCGCGGATTGGCTTCGATCACGAAGACATTGCCGTCCTTGACGGCGAACTGGATATTGATCAAACCTTTAATATTCAAGGCTCTGGCGATCTTTTCCGAATAATATTCCAGGGTGGTGACCTCCAGGGGGGTCAGGTTGAAGGCCGGGAGTACGGCATGGCTGTCGCCGCTGTGGATGCCTGCGGGCTCGATGTGTTCCATGACGCCCATGACGTGGAAGTTTTCTCCGTCGAAAATGGCATCCACTTCCGCCTCCTGGCAGCGGTCCAGGAAATGGTCGATCAGGATCTTGTTGCCCGGAATATGCTTCAGCAGGCTTACGACTGCCGATTCCACTTCGTCGTCATTGATGACAATACGCATCCGCTGACCGCCCAGTACATAGCTGGGGCGGACCAGCACCGGATATCCTACCCGGTTAGCCACCTGTATGGCTTCGTCGACATCGAAGGCCGTGCCGTAATTGGGATAGGGGATACCAAGCTCTTTCAGCATATCGCTGAACCGACCCCGGTCTTCTGCAATATCCATACTGTCAAAGGAAGTGCCGATGATCTTGATCCCCTTTTCATGCAGCCGTTCTGCCAGCTTCAATGCCGTCTGGCCACCAAGCTGCACGATGACGCCTTCCGGCTTTTCATGCTCGATGATTTCCCATAAATGCTCCCAGTACACAGGCTCGAAATAGAGCTTGTCGGCGATATCGAAGTCGGTGGAAACGGTCTCTGGGTTGCAGTTGACCATGATGGCTTCGTATCCGCATTCTTTAATGGCCATCAACCCGTGGACACAGCAGTAATCGAATTCTATACCCTGCCCGATGCGGTTGGGGCCCGATCCGAGCACGACGATCTTCTTTTTGTCGCTGCGTTTGCTCTCATTGGAATGGCCGTTTTCGAAGGTGGAGTAGAAGTAAGGCGTTTTGGCCTCGAATTCGGCCGAGCAGGTATCTACCATCTTGTAGATCCGGGTAATGCCGGCGGCTTTCCGTTTTTCGTACATCGCATCCTCCGTGCCGGAGTTCATGATGTGGACGATCTGGTCGTCACTGAAACCGAGTTGCTTGGCTTCCAGTAATATTCCGTTGGGGAGAGTGTCGATTTTATACTTCGCGAGGTCTTTTTCCATGTTGCAGATCTTCAGGATCTCGTACAGGAACCAGCGGTCGATGCCATTGGTGGCTTTGGAGATCGTCCCGACAGAAATACCGGCCATCAACGCATCCTTGATGCGGAAGATCCGATCCCATTTCGGCGTTTTGATATATTCCAGCAGTTCTTCGGCATGCATCAGACTTTTGCCGTAGTACCCTAAGCCGATCGCATTGTTCTCCAAGCTCTGACAGGCCTTCTGTACGGCCTCCGTAAAGCTCCGGCCGATTGCCATGACCTCTCCGACACTTTTCATCTGCAATCCGAGCGTATCATTCGCTCCCTTGAATTTATCGAAGTTCCACCGGGGAATTTTCACGATGACATAATCCTGTACCGGTTCGAAATAGGCTGAGGTAGTGCCAGTGATCTGATTCTTGAGTTCGTCAAGGTTATAACCGAGTGCTAATTTGGCGGCGATCTTTGCAATAGGGTAGCCCGTCGCCTTCGAAGCCAGCGCCGAGCTCCGGCTCACCCGGGGATTGATCTCGATGGCGATGATCTCTTCCGTCTTTGGGTTGAGGGCAAACTGCACATTACAGCCTCCCGCGAAATTACCCAGATCCCTCATCATCATGAGGGCCGTATTGCGCATCAACTGGAAGGCCGTATCGCTGAGGGTCATGGCCGGAGCCACGGTAATGGAGTCTCCTGTATGCACGCCCATGGGATCGAAATTCTCCACGGTGCAGATAATGACAACATTATTATTGGCGTCACGCAGCAATTCCAGTTCGAATTCTTTCCAGCCCAGCACAGCCTTCTCTACAAGCACCTCATGAATAGGGGAGGCCTGCAGTCCCCGGTTGAGGGCTTCATCCAGTTCATCCTTGTCATGTACGAAGCCGCCGCCGGTGCCACCAAGGGTGAAAGACGGCCGGATCACCAGCGGAAAGCCGATCTCCTGTGCAAACTCCTTTCCTTCCAGAAAGGAATTCGCCGTTTTGGCAGTCGCTACCGGCACTCCCAGCCGGATCATCCACTGGCGGAACTTCTCCCTGTCTTCTGCTTTGTCGATCGCCTTGATGTCCACGCCGATCAGCCTGACTCCATATTTTTCCCAGATGCCCAGATCTTCTGCTTCCTTCGCCAGGTTGAGCGCCGTCTGACCACCCATCGTAGGCAGGACGGCGTCTATTTGATTTTCTTCCAATATCTGTTCGATACTTTCTACCGTCAGCGGTAAAAGATAGACCTTATCGGCCATGATCGGATCTGTCATGATCGTGGCAGGATTGCTGTTGATCAGAAAGACTTTGACACCTTCTTCCCGCAGGCTACGGGCAGCCTGAGTGCCGGAATAATCGAATTCGCAAGCCTGGCCAATAATGATAGGACCTGAACCAATGATCAGAACGGAATGAATAGAGGAATCTTTGGGCATGTTGAAAATATGTACGGAAGATGCGCAATCAGAAGTTAGCGCATCTTCCGTAAACGCTAACGTCTGGCCTTCGGCCAACGGACCCTTGGTCCGTTTTGATGAAATTGCGCAAAGGTACAAAAAAACCCCGATCGAAGATCGGGGTTAGCTATACATTGATGGGAAATGTCAATTATTATGATACGCCGCCAACTCGATGTCATCGAGTAGCACCCCACCCTTCCGGGCAATGGATTTCTTCTCGGCCATTAACCTGCGATTTTCATACTTGCTTTTCATCCGAAATACCCATTTCTGTTTAGCTTCTTCGCCTTTTACAACGCCTATCATCCCACCGATAGTGACTGCCAGAAAGACGACCATTTTGTTTTTTACTCCTTTCATTGCTGGTTAATTTACTATTATGAACCACATCTATTATTAAGACATCTTTAGTTAGCCAAAAGCTGTACCAAACTTTAAAAAAAACCTACCCTTTTCGTAGTATTTTTTTGCGACGGCAGCTCCCTGATTGATCCATAATCTTTTATTAACAATAGCTTCACTCTTCTCTTCCCGATATACGAAAAAAGTGGCCCGTTGGATTGGCCGTAGACCCCTGATCGCCCTTCATCGCGGTGTCATTTTTGGAAGAGCCGCCTCACAATGGGAATAGTTTGAGCTGTGAGACCGATCGTAACCATTTTGAATACCTTTGTACTTTTGGCCGATCTTTAATGCGACTTTAATCGACACGATGAACTACTTACTCCCGTTGATCTTTTCTTTCGCCTCACTGCCGGTTATTGCGCAGCTGCCACAGTCGCCTTCGGCGAAGCAGGCCCCTTCCTCCTCACAGCCGCTGTTTGCGCCTGTAACCTATCCGCAGGGTTACTTCCGGAACCCGCTGGACTTTCCCATGAGCCTGGCCGCCAACTTCGGCGAGCTTCGGCCTAATCACTATCACATGGGACTGGATATCCGTACCCAGCACAGGGAGAACCAACTTGTACATGCAGCAGCCGACGGCTATGTCGCCAGAGTGGAGATCGAGCCTGCCGGATTCGGCCAGGCTATCTATATCCGGCATCCCAATGGCTATACAACGGTGTACGGACATCTGAACCAGTTCTTCCCTGCACTGGCGGCGTATATCCATCAACAGCAATACCACCTGCAGTCCTGGCAAGTGAATCTTACCCTTCCGCCAGACCTTTTCCCTGTCAAAAAAGGAGACTTCATTGCCTACAGCGGCAATACCGGCGGTTCTCAGGGACCCCATCTTCATTTCGAGATCCGCCGGACGGCCGGCGATATCAACCTCAATCCCCTGCTGTTCGGATTGCCGGTTCCCGACCGGACTCCGCCGACCCTCCTCCGGATGGCATGGTATGACCGCAACGTAGGGATCTACGAACAATCTCCCCATATCCTGCCGATCCGGAAAGACGCATCCGGCGCCGCAACGACAGCGGTATGGTCAATCTTCCCAGCTCTCCTCGTTGTCCCCACTTCACGTATCAGCTTCGCCTTGTCTGCCTTTGATTCGCAGAGCGGCTCCGCCAACCCCAATGGTATATATGAAGCTGATCTGTATGTTGACCATCTGCCGGTCATCGGTTTTCAGATGAATAATATCAGCTATGACGACACCCGGAATATCAACGCTCATATCGACTATAAGACAAGAGAAACTGGTGGTCCGTTTCTTCAACAGCTGTTTTTTTTATCGGGATATCCACCTCCGTCTATTTACAGATCCGTTATTGCCGCCAATCATCCCTCCGGTGGAGGCAATGGAGTGGCTGAAGAGTCCCCGGTCGATCCTGCCGGCCAGCCCAATGCGGCCAATGGCGTTCTGCGCCTGGATGACAGTCGCATCCATGACGTCAGGATAGTTGTCACAGATCCTTATGGGAATACCTCCGAGTGTAGGTTCCACGTCCAATACCGCGCCCAACCGGTTGTCGCGACTCCAGCCAATACTTCAGTCGGCATATCTGCCGCCGGAACTACTCCTCTGACCGGAAAGAAATTCTACCCCGGAATGGTAGACGGGTTGGAAACTCCGGATTGTGCCTTTTATCTTGGCGAGAAAAGCTTGTATGATTCGGCGATCATCGGCACCAGCGTCTCCGGTTATCCCGGCTCAGGCCTTTCGTTGCCCGGCGGTATATCGGCGGTACATACGATCGGCGCCCGCGGGATTCCGCTGCTGGATCCAATACTGGTGCGGCTGCAACCTATCTCCGCTGTGGCACAGCCCATCTCCACCAGGGTAACAGACTCTACTAACTGGAGTGGCATCTATACGGATACCGATCGCATCGTTATGGTCTGTTTTGACGGGAGTCAAAAAGACGTTCGCCGGCCCGAGTGGCAGCGCGGTTGGGCCTCGGCTCATTTTCGCGAGTTCGGTAACTTCCAGCTGGTGCGCGATACCATTCCGCCGGTGATCAGCCCCATCGGAGCCCTCGATGGAACCAATCTCAGCCATGCCACCCGCATTGCCTTCAACATCAGGGACAACCTCGGCGCCCTCCGGAATTTTCGTGCGGAGCTGGATGGTGCCTGGCTTTGCTTCACCAACGACAAAGGACTGGCCTTTATCTATACATTTGACGAACATTGCCCGCCGGGTCCGCACACCCTGAAAGTGGCCGTCGAAGACATGGCTGGCAACAGGACAGTCAGGGAATATCATTTCACCAGATAAGACACTCATATGACCCATCTCCAGGAAGGCGATAAGGCGCCGGCTTTTAGCGGAAAGGATGCCAACGGAAATAAGGTTTCACTGACCGATTACAAAGGACAACGCGTAGTACTCTACTTCTATCCGCAGGACAATACGCCGACCTGCACCGTGCAGGCCTGTAATCTCCGCGATAATTTCGCCCTGCTGCGGAAGGAAGGGCTGACCATTATCGGCATCAGCCCGGACGATGAAAAAAGCCATAAAAAATTTGAAACGAAATTCAGTCTTCCTTTTCCGTTGCTGGCCGATCCTGACCACAAGATCATCGACAAATATGGAGTCTGGGGCGAAAAGCAGTTATACGGCCGCAAATACCTGGGCCTGCATCGCACGACTTTCCTGATAGATGAAAAAGGAGTGATCCGCAAGATCTTCCTCAAGCCGAAGAGCAAACAGCATGCGGAGGAGGTTGTGCGCGGATGGGCTTCGATCTAAAAATAGCCCCTCCGCGCACAACGGGGCTACGCCCGCAACCTTCGGCCGAGCTTCGCTCGTCTCTCGGTTGTGTCGGGCCTTTGGTCGATGGACCCGTGGTCCATCAGCCTTCAAATAACCCATTCCACTTCGCCGAAGGTGAACTGCCTTTCCATGACATCCTTTGTCAGCAATTGCCCTTGTGCAGATACCCCCTTCACCATGGTTTCGAAAACGGCATTTTCCTTTTTGAGCCGGACCGTCTCATTGCGCCGGTACAGCCGGTCATTGTAGGCGGCGATCAGTGGCCCGGCGCCGGCGCCTGCCGTCAGCTGAGAATAGCGCTGGTCCAGGCATTCACCCAGTTCACGGGCCAGCCCCACCACGTCGAAAGACTGCCCGGTGATCTGCCGCAGGGAAATGGGATGACGGGCCGACTCCGGGAAGTCGGTCTGGTTGATATTGATGCCCATCCCGGCTATCGCCACCATCCAGTCTGTACCCCGAAAACTGTTTTCGATCAGGATGCCGCCTGCCTTTCTGTCATTCCAATAAATATCGTTGGGCCATTTGATTCGGGTGGCCGCGTCGCCGGCATACCGGCTGAAAAGATCATGACAGGCCAGCGCTACGCAGGCGCTAAGGGCGAAGGCCTGTGAAAATGTCAACGCAACTGGCTCTATTACAGCACTAAGGACTATGTTTTCTCCCGGGGTGCTCGTCCATGTCCTGCCTCGCTGTCCTTTGCCGGCCCATTGTTCATAGGCAAAGTACAGCGTTCCGTGACTGGCGCTTCCTTCGGCGGCCCTGGCCATGGCATAGTTGTTGGTGCTATCCACCGACTCTAATTCAATAAAAGCGTGACCGATCGGCAAAAGATTCCTATTTTTGGTAAATACGAAAATAAACCCGGTTTCTCACAATATTTTGATTTACTTACGATTAATATAATTTATCACAAAAACCTTTTTGATTATTGGAACAGCTTTCTATATTAGCTACCCGCAAACGCAGCAGCGTAAGCAGGTTAACTAGAAACTCAAAAATATTTAAAACCATTATCCAGGCGATTCAGGAAAAAAAAGGTGAGAACGTTATTTCCCTTGATTTACGAAAGATACCGGAAGCCGTAGCGGATTTTTTTATCATTTGTGAAGCAAGCAGCACTACCCAGGT
>JAMFSL010000268.1 GCA_026225275.1 Puia dinghuensis | reverse complement strand
CCTGATCCTGTGGCAGCCTGAACAATCTTGGCTGCTCATTGCCGCTCTGCGCCTGCGGCGTCACCGTCCCAATCTCCACAAACCCAAACCCTAGCGCCGCCAACTCGCGCAAATACAGCGCATTCTTATCAAATCCTGCTCCCAACCCGACCGGATTCGCGAAAGTCAACCCGAAAGCCTCCCGCTTCAGGCCGCGAGCGCCGCCAACACCACCGTCGGCCGTGGGCTCCTCCGGCCGGCAACTCCACTCCACTAACCGCCGCGTCACCCCCCAGCCGCACAGCAGCTTCAACCCACGCATAGAAAAATGATGCACCCTTTCCGGCGGGAAAAAAAACAGGATAAAACGCAGTATCTTATACATATCAACGCGAAGATAAAATTTCTTATCTTTGATACGGAAAGTTGCATAAACAACTAAAATAATTATCACTATGCAGGAAGCATATATCGTCGCCGGTTACCGCACCGCCGTCGGAAAATCCAAAAGAGGTAAACTCCGCTTCTACCGCCCTGATGACATGGCCATCACCGTCATCAAAAGCCTATTGGCCTCAGTCCCCCAGCTTGACCCTCTGCGGGTCGATGACGTCATCGTCGGCAATGCGGTTCCCGAGGCCGAACAAGGTCTGCAGGTCGGCCGGATCATCGCCGCCCGGGCAGTCGGTATTCACGCGCCCGGCGTCACAGTCAACCGCTATTGCGCCAGCGGCCTGGAGACGATCGCCATGGCGACAGCCAAGATCCGTTCCGGGATGGCCGATTGTATCATCGCCGGCGGCACGGAAAGCATGACCATGGTGCCACAGGCAGGCTGGAAGACTGTACCGGCCTATTCCATCGCCTCCGACGAACCCGATTATTATCTTAACATGGGTCTCACGGCCGAGGCTGTTGCCAAAGAATACAACGTCAGTCGCGAAGACCAGGACCAATTCTCCTACAACTCCCACCAGAAGGCCATCCACGCCATCCAAAACGGCTATTTCAAATCCGGCATCCTGCCGCTTCCCGTAGAAGAAATCTATGTCGACGAGAAAGGACGCCGCCAGAAAAGGAACTTTACTGTGGATACCGACGAAGGGCCCCGGGCCGATACCTCACTGGAAGCCCTGGCAAAGCTAAAACCCGTCTTTGCAGCCGGCGGCTGCATCACGGCCGGCAATTCCTCCCAGACCAGCGATGGATCAGCCTTCGTCATCGTCATGGGTGAAAAAATGGTCAAAGAGCTTGGCCTCCAACCCATCGCCCGCCTCGTGGCATGCGCCAGCGCCGGCGTTCATCCCCGTATCATGGGCATTGGCCCGGTGGAAGCCGTCCCCAAAGCCTTAAAGCAAGCCGGCATGAACCTGGGCCAGATCGACCTGGTCGAGCTGAATGAAGCCTTTGCTTCGCAGGCCCTTGCCGTTATACGCCGGCTTGAACTCGACCCCGCCATCGTCAATATCAACGGCGGTGCTATCGCCCTTGGACACCCACTGGGTTGTACCGGCTGTAAATTGACGGTCCAGTTAGTCCACGATATGAAAAGATTAAATAAAAAATACGGGATTGTCACCGCCTGCGTGGGCGGAGGTCAGGGCATCGCAGGTATTATCGAAAATCTTAATTAAAGTCTGAACATCCACTCATTTTCGGGAAAGGCTCCTTTTTGAGGGGCCTTTTTAGTAGTCATATCATAAATAGTTTTAACTTGCCCTGTAGTTGAAATACTTACGGAATCTATTAAAACAACATGATTCGAGTTTTTATTACCGATGATCATGAAATATACTTAGAAGGGCTGGCCTTATTGTTGAACAAGCAGGAGGACGTTGAAGTAATAGGCACTGCTATATCGGGTAGACAGCTTCTTGATCGGATAAAAGAAGGGTTAAACGCAGATATCTTATTGCTCGATGTCTATCTGCCGGATATGCCGGAAGAAGAAATCCTGCAACAGATCAGAGCCAGTCATCCCGACCTCCGCATCATCTATCTCACCCTGCTTCGCGGTACCCGCTATGTACATAAGCTTTCTAAGTACAATATTCAGGGATATATTTTAAAGAACGCTTCCCTCGATGAGTTGCTGGGTGCCCTTCGATCCGTACAGAACGGGGGCAGCTATTTCAGCAAAGACATTCATATCGGTGACCGGGACGAAGATTTCCGCCATACTATCACTATCGAAGACAAACAGATAGACGAGATCCTTTCCCGCCGCGAACTGGAAGTATTGCGCCTTATATGCAAAGAATTCAGCAATGCCGAAATTGCAGGTAAACTATTTCTCAGCGTCAGCACCGTAGAGACACACCGCAAGAACCTCATTGCCAAATTAGGAGTCAATAATACAGTAGGCCTGGTGAAGTTCGCCCTGCGTAATAATCTGATTGATTAGGCGGAAAGATCAGTATCTTGGTCGAAATGAAAGATCTTTTCCGTGAAGCGTCTATTACTCATTTTTTTCCTACCGATCACTTTATCCGCCGCCGGCCAGGTGGATACGAATAGCATCCGGCATCTTTATTATCACGCGATGAAATTGACAGAGGTCCGGACGGACTCTATCGAGTACTATGCCGATTATATGCAGCAGCTTGATCAGAAAGGCCAATACCCCGCGGCTAAATTCATGTCTCTTCGTTTGTATGGCTGGTATTTTGAGAACAAAGCGAATTACCCCCAAGCTATCGATTATTACATGCAGGCACTCGACGCGGCCCGGAAGATTGGCCATATCGAGCATCAGACGGAAGCCCTGGCTGACCTGGCAGCGGTATACACTTCGGATATGAAACAACCCGCGAAAGCAAAGGACATCTACCAGGAATGTGTTCGTCTGGATCGGCAATTGGGGGATGCTCCTTCGCTGGTAACCTCCTATATCAACCTCGCCGCTATTTATGACCGTCTTGGTCTTTATGACAGCGCCTTGCTGCTATTGCAGGAAGGGCTACGCATCGGCAAGCCACTGGAGGCAAAAGGGGAATTTGACCTCGACGATCTGTATAACAACCTGGGCAATACCTATTATTATCGCAAGGAGTTCGCTGAGTCTATCGTCTACTTCCGGGATAACTACATCCATCATCTCGCCAGCCAGTCCCCATCCCGGCAGGCCGACCTCTGGCTCGATGCGCTGAACATGGCCGATTCTTATACCGAGGAAGGTGCTTATGATTCCGCTGCCAAATATGGCGACCTGGCCCTTCAGTTGGCCCGTCAGCTGGATTCGAAGAGCAAGCAGTCGGATAGTTACGCGGTCCTCGCCAAACTGGCGCAACGCCGCGGCGATTACAAACGGGCATGGGATTATCAAGGCAAATGGTACTCACTGGATACTGCACTGGTCAATAGCGAGACCTACAAGTCTATCGCCGAGCTGGAAAAAAAATATGAGACCCGGGAAAGAGAAAATGAAAAGCTTCTTCTCCAGTCGGAGATTGCCCAGCAGAAATTCCACAACCGTATCATGATGGTAATGGCCGTCAGCCTGCTGCTGGTTGCCATCGCAGCCGCTATGGCATTTATCGTCAAACGTAAGGCCAACAGACAGCTGCAGGCGAATAACGATCTGTTCGTCCGGCAAAACGATCGGTTATCTGAATTGAATGATGAAAAGAATTCGCTGATCAGCATCGTCTCCCATGACCTCAGTACCCCTTTCGCCAGCATCGGTATGTGGCAGCAGCTATTACTGAGTGAACAGGATAATCTTAGCGATTCACAACGCAAAGCGCTCGATCGTATCGCGCAGGCCACTCAATATGGAGAAAAGCTGATCCGCCATATCCTCGACGTAGAAAAGGCCCAGACCAACAGGAATAAGTTGCATCTGGAAAATCTCGACCTGCGTATTTTCGCCGAATGGCGCCTGGATAATTTCACTCCGGTCGCCGCCACCAAGAATATCCGCCTCCACCTGGATTGTCCCACCCGCTCCCTCTACCTTCTTAGCGACCGGCAGCTGCTGGGACGGATGTTGGACAACCTGCTATCCAATGCTATTAAATACACGGCTCCCGGAAAAAATGTGTGGATGAATGTAAGCGAAGAAAAAGACGCCGTCAGTATCAGGATCCGCGATGAGGGCGTGGGCATTCAACCCGGTGAACTGCCCCATCTTTTTTCCAAATACAGCAAGATATCGTCTCAACCGACCAACGGTGAAGCGTCCACCGGCCTGGGCCTTGCTATCGTTAAACGCATCTGCGAAGAACTCGATGGAAAGATTACCTGTGAAAGTACACTCGGTGAAGGGTCCATATTTACTATCGTTCTGAAGAAATAATAATGCCCCACCTTCCCGTATTATATATAATAATATTCTCCTTTTAGCGTTAAATATTTGATACTAACCCTATCAATAGGTTTCTTTACAGCCGTCCGCTTACTACGGACGGTTTTTTATTGCGTACCTCCTTCGCCCTCCTGCGATTTGGCCCGGTAATAACTTTCCGTCTCGTAATCGAATTTTTTCACCGCCGTTTGCTTATAATCAGCATCATAGGTAACAAAGAAATAGATCCAGACCACCCGGCTTAGTCGCATGAGCCAGGGCTGCATAACGACAAGGAATACTGCATTCAATCCCATCCACCAAAAAAATCGATTGTCTTCGGTCGAAAGCCCTATCAACATCCACCACGCGACAAAGGTCGCTACCGAAAGGAAAAAGGATAACCCATAGCTGACATATCCTGTTCCATACCAAAAGCCTACCTCCATTTCGAAAGGTTGACCGCATTCCGGACAGGTGTCCGGCATCGTCAGGATCTTTCCAAATTTCCAGGGATTGGGTTGGGAGAACATATGCCCCCGGCGGCACCGCGGACATTTCATCGTGAAAATACTCCAGAAAAAATTGGGTTTCTCTTGTGAAGGCATGGTCAAAGGTAATCAAACTTCCAGTGGCCCCCTAGGCAACTGACGGATCACCTGGCTCACATCGTCCATGTTGTTAACCCATGTCCCGTAAACTGATAAGGCCGGCAATGCCCGCCTAACTTATTGAGAACCTCTATCACCCCGTATTTGGAAATGCCCGGGCAGTAAAAGGTCATGAACCCCCCGCCACCTGCACCCGAGATCTTTCCGCCTGTAGCGCCGGCCTTTTTGGCTTCTTCGTAGATGTTGTCAATAAAGGCATTGGAGATCCCTTCCGCCATCTTCTGCTTCTGACGAAAGCCGAAATCCAGGATCTCCCCGATTTGATGGATCCGGCCTGTCAGCAGCGCTTCCTTCATCAGCTGCGCCTGGGTCTTCAGCTGGTGCATGGCCTCGATAGACGACGCCTTCTTCTCGGTGACATTCCTGCTCTGCACCTCGATAATCTTCGCCGACTCCCGGCTCGTAGCCGTATAATATAATAAAAGATTATTTTCCAGCTCGAACAGGTGCTGCTGTTTCACCCGCAGCGGATTGACGATGACCTTATCGTCCTTATAGAATTCCATATAGTTGACCCCACCGAAAGTGGCGGCATACTGATCTTGTTTTCCCCCCGCCATCTTCAGCTCTCTCCTTTCAATATCATAGGCAAGATGCGCCATATCGTATTCTCCCAGCGGTAGCCGCAGCATTTCCATGAAGGCGCCGACGATCGCCACTACCAAAGTCGAAGAAGTTCCCAGACCCGAACCGGCCGGAACGTCGACAAACGTGGACAACCTGAACCCCTTTCCCGTCCACCCATATTCCTTTCGGATCCGGTTGTATACTCCCTTCAGCAGGTCGAGCCTGCCGTCGATCGGCAGTGAGGCCAGCCGAACTCCGTCATCAAAGCGTACTTCTTCCTTCCGGTCAAGCCCTTGCAAAATGATCGTATCGTCTTCCAAAGGTTCGATGCTGGCATGCGCATACAGCGATAAGGTCGCATTGAGGATGGCGCCTCCGTACAGATCACTGTAAGGACTTACATCGGTGCCGCCGCCGGCCAGCCCAATGCGTAAAGGTGCTTTACTTCTATGGATCATGATAATTCTTTAAATTCTTCCTGTATCCGCCGGTAATCGTCCGGAATCCCGATATCGATAAAATATTTTTCCTGTACCAGCCCGAATAGCCGCCTTTCGCTGTTGGCCACTGCAGGCTCCAGGTAATCCTTCTCAAAAGAAAAGATGGGCGGCAATGCTGCCCGAAGAAAAGGCTCTCTATCCAACGCGTATACCCCTCCGTTGATCAACCCGGCCTGGTAGTGCTGCTTCTCCCGAAACCGACTCACCCTGGCTTCGGCATCCAGCTCCACCACCCCGAACCGGTCGAAATCGGTCATCGGCCGAAGACACAGACTGCAATCGGCCCGCTTTTCTTCATGAAACTCCGACAACGCCTTCAGTACGATCCGAAAAAAGGTATCCCCATTGAGGATCAGCACAGTCTTTTCGGTCGATAACTCACAGGCCTGGCGGATCGCCCCACCGGTGCCCAGAGGTTCTTTTTCCAGCGACACGGCATAACCACCCTCCGGAAACTCCGACCGGAAAAAGTCATCGAAATAATCGCTTTTATAGCCCAGGGCAAAAATGAACCGGTCAATCCCCTGCTGCTTGAAATAATCGGTTACATAGGCGATAAAGGGTCGCCCTCTCACTGGGGCCAGGCATTTCGGCAATTCCGGAACGGCAGACCGGAGCCGGGTACCCAATCCTCCCGCCAGCAAAATCGCCTCTTTGATCATGCAGTAAAATATTGTTCTTCTACCAGTTGGCAGATGATATGTCCCAGCAACATGTGTGCCTCCTGGATCCGGGGCGTGGTCCGGGAAGGTATAGCGATCAGGTGGTCGCTCAGGGCTTTCATTTTGCCGCCGCCTTCCCCCGTCATCCCAATGGTGGTGATGCCCTTTTCCCGGGCCGTCTCGAAGGCCTTGAGAATATTGGTGGAATTACCCGACGTGGACATCCCGATTAGGATATCTTCCCGCTTGCCGATGCCTTTGATCAGCCGGGAATAGATCAGGTCATAGCTATAATCATTGGCAACGGCTGTCATATAGGAAGTGTTGCAATGCAGAGCCTCGGATGGCAGGGCATCCCGGTCGATATAGAATCGGCCCGAGAATTCCGCTGCCAGGTGCTGGGCATCTGCCGCGCTGCCTCCGTTACCGCAGAAATAAAGATGCCTGCCTTCCCGGAACCGCTGGACGATCAGTGTCACGATCTCCGCGACCTTGGCGGTCAGGGCCGGGTCATTCAACACCCGGTTCTTTACCGTAATGGATTCGGTAATAATGTCCTGTATTTTGTTCATCATAGTTGCAAAGATCAGATTTGCATCGAAATCCCCAATTTTATTGTCTGTTTGTCCGGCTCCCGCCGCCCCTCACTCCCAATCCCGTGCCGCGTTCTCGCAGACATTATCTTTTCTGCACCTTCCGCAGCAAACTTTGCCAGCTCCCGCCATTGATTACCTGCGTCAGCCCTGCGCTCCGCAAAAATTCAGTAGCCTCCCAGCAATGCGTACCGTTGCCGCAACATACGATCACCGGCTTGCGCAGGTCGCGTATTCGGTCAATATTGGCCTTGATCCGGTCGGCAGGAATGTTGAGCGACCGGGGAATATGCCCCTGGTCGTATTCATAGGCGGTACGCAGATCGATGATCACCGCGCCTTCCCGTAAGGCCTGTCTGATCCCGCCGCTGCCGCCAAAGAGGTCCGATAGCCAGCTCATACGTACTGATAGTTGATTAAGGTTTTAATTCAACGCAGGGCCCGTCGCTGCAATCTGAGCCGCTGGAAGCGGCTCATACTTTCTCTCACCTATCTGCTGTCTCCACATGGCATAATACAAGCCCTTGGATGCCAGCAGATCAGCATGCGTCCCCACCTCCTCGACCTCTCCCTTCTCCAGCACATAGATTCTATCCGCATGCATGATCGTCGACAACCGGTGCGCAATCATGATCGTGATCTGATCACCTTGCGACGAGACCTCCCGGATCGTCCGCGTGATATCCTCCTCCGTCAGCGAATCCAGGGCTGAAGTCGCCTCGTCAAAAATCAGCAATGCCGGCTTCCTTAACAAGGCCCGGGCAATGGACAGCCGCTGCTTCTCACCGCCCGATAGTTTCAATCCGCCTTCCCCGATCATCGTATCAAATCCTTTCTCCGCCCTCGCCAGCAGATTGGTACAGGAAGCCTTTCGCAATGCCTCATTCAGATCGTCCTCACTCGCACCCGGATTGACGAACAGCAGATTTTCTCTGATGGTACCGGCGAACAACTGGGTATCCTGAGTGACAAAGCCGATCTGCCGCCGCAAGTCGTCGAAATCGATGGCCGTCTCATCCAGCCCGTTGTACAATATGTTGCCTTCCTTCGGCCGGTATAAACCTACGAGCAGCTTCATCAGGGTCGTCTTGCCACTACCGGATGGCCCCACGAAAGCCAGCGTCTCGCCCTTGCTGACCTCGAAGCTGATATGATCGATGGCATTGTGATGCGCCGTCTGGTGCCGGAACACCACGTCCCGGAAGACCAGGCTCTGCACCCGCCCCAGACGTCGTGGATCGGCAGGCGGCAATTCCGGAGTCTTCTTCATCAGATTGTCGAAATTATTCATCGAGGCCTCCGCCTCCCGGTACGACAGGATGATATTGCCCAGTTCCTGCAACGGCCCGAAAATAAAGAAAGAATAGAATACCATCGTCATGACTTCTCCTTCGGTCAGGCTGCCTTTGAACACCAGCCATAATAAAAGGAACATGATCGCCTGCCGCAGCAGGTTCACAAAAGTGCCCTGCACGAAACTCAGCGACCGGATCCCTTTCACCTTGGTTAATTCCAGTTCCAGGATCTTAAAGGTATTCTGATTCAGTCGCTTCACTTCCTGATTTGTCAGGCCCAGGCTTTTCACCAGCTCGATATTACGCAGGGATTCCGTTGTGCTGCCCGCCAATGCATTCGTATCAGCAGTGATCTTCTTCTGCAGGCGCTTGATCTTTTTGCTCAGCAGGCTCGTCAGCAGCGACAGCAGGATCATTCCCCCTACATAGATAGGCATGATTGACCAGTGCAGTGTGAAAGAATACACCGATACAAAAACAATCCCTACGAGTATGCCGAACAATACGTTGATAAAGGCGAGAATGAACTTATCCGTGTCATTCCGCACCTTGGTCAGGATGGACAAAGTTTCGCCGCTTCGCTGATCCTCGAATTCACTGAAGGGCAGGGCCATGGAATGCTGCAGCCCGGTGGTAAAAATGGTGGCCCCGAACTGCTGGACAATGACATTGCCGAAATAGTCCTGGAAGGCCTTCGCAATCCTGGAAACCATCGCTACACCGATCAGGATCCCCAGGTAGCCGGCGACCCCCCAGATAAAACCAGCCTGGCTGCGAGGCCCATCCCGTTTCCAGACCTGCTGGGTATTCCATTGTCCGCTGACCAACACCTTCTGGGTCTCGAAATGCCCTTCCTCATAAGGGTGCGCCGCAAATTTGTCGAGTATCCTGCCGAAAAAATAAGGATCCAGCATCGAAAAGCTCTGGTTGATCGCCGCCAACAGCAAAGCAAGGACGATCAGGCGGCGGTAAGGCCGCAAGTATTTTAATAATGTTCTCATCTTGTGATCATTGGTTTAACCGATTATTCTTTTTCCGGGTGTAATTTCGGAAAAAATAGGGAAGTGGGCGCTATCTACCTGCTTTTCGGGCATAAGGCGCCAGCAACGGGAAAAAACAAGAACTGCTGCCATATTTCATTCATGGATTTTTGTCTAGATTTGTCCAATGAAGGAAATACTTAAAAAACTGTTGTCCCGCTCCGGTATATATATGCATAAAGGGTATAAGACTTATTTTTTTACCAGTAATAAACTTGTAACGAGAGAGATTTATGGGAGAAAAGTGTCCATGCCTAAGTCGCACACCATTGCCTATAATCTTTCCCATTTTCCCTATTATAACAGTAACCTTCAGAGGATTGCCCAACAATACGACCGATACCGCGGTGGCGGCTTCTCAATTATCGACGTTGGCGCGAATATCGGCGACACGCTCCTGATGCTGCGACAGGTGACGGATCTCCCCGTACATTGCTTCGAAGGGAATCCTTTCTTTTCCGGTCTGCTTGAAACCAACAGCGCAGGCATTGCCCAAAGGTTTATACATAAGATACTGCTTTCTGACAAACCTGGAGTAATCAAGGTTAAAAACATGGAAGACTATGGGACCTCTCAATTCGTTAGCGATTCGACCGGCGGGGAAACCCTCGAATTTTCGAGCATCGACCGTTTCTTCGGACAGTTCCCCGATGAGGTGATCGGCCTGATCAAGGTGGATACCGATGGTTATGATCTGAAAATCCTCAAAGGAGCGGCCGACACGATTGAAAAATACAAGCCCGTCATTTTCCTTGAATACGACCGGAAATTATTCGAACAGAATGGCGACGATGGCCCGACGTTTTTCGCATTCCTCAGATCCCTCGATTACGACGGGCTGCTGGTCTACGATAATTTCGGCAGACTGGTGTGCATTACCTCCCTTAAAGATCAACTCGCCATCCGCGCGCTGCACGCCTATATCAAGGAACAAAAAGGCGCGTTTCCTTTTTTCGATCTGGCCATTTTTGCGAAGCGGGACGAAGCATTTTACACCAGCTTCGCGGAGAGTGAATTGGTTTTATTCGAAAAGATCAATTCCTGACAATCCAGAAAGATCCGGGCTCATCAGCCTTACGTCCCGCTGTAACCGGGCATTTTTCCTCCAGCGCCTGGCCATGATCTTTTTTCAGCAGATTCACAGCGCCGATGATCCGGAATTGACTGTTAAAGGAGAGAAAAGCCTCTAACAGGTATTGCTCATTCCATTGACAATGCTCATTGATCACCCATTCTTTGAGATAATCCCTGGGCGAGAATACATCATGCACATGGATCAGCACACCCGGTTTCAGGATAGGGAGGATCTCGAGGAATTCGAAAAGCACGTCTCCCTGAGGCCGGATGATGTGAGAAGAATCTATGAACAGGATGTCTCCCGCCTCCAACTGCTCAAAAGTACTGAGGGGCAGGTCCTCTACTTTACTTCTCACTACCCTGAGATCCAGCTTTTCGAGCCAGGGCATCTCATAAGGTTCGACACAGATATGGCTGCAGGCATGATCGCTGTTTTCCAGTTTATTTTTTTTCTCCGCCTGCAGCGCCAGCATGGTCGAATAACCGCAGCCTATCTCGATCACCCGCCGGGGTTTGAAATGACGGATGATATTGTACATGAACTCGGCGTCGGCAGGGCAAAAAGATGGATTATCGTAAAAGAAATGAAGATCAGCAGCATCCTTTTTAGAAAAAGGGATGGCCAGCAACTCTTCCTGGTACCTGAAATTCTTTAACAGCGCCAACTGCTCCTCCAGGTTCCAGCGGATGCCCGGAAGCACCCTTGGCTGGTCTAAAGGCTTTTGCAGGTATTTGGCAGGATTGATCAGTGGTTGATAGTATTGATCCCGGATCGGCAAAATGCCTACCGACATAAATATCTTTTCGCTTACGGGCATCTGCCGGGCAGTACCGCTTCGGATAAACTTGTACCAGACCGCGCTGAAAAGTGTTACAGGACTGAGTAGAATATCGGTAGACCTTTGAAAAATAGAACTCTTGAGCAGCCTTTTCATTAGTGATTATGTATTTCACGGGCAAATTAGGGCTTTTTGGATTTTTGAACGATCTTTAGCGGCCCGAATTTATAATATTCAAAAGATTTTTTATCTATGGAGAGAGGGGGCAGACCATTGGTTTCCATCATCACCATTGTTTACAACGGTGAAAAACATATTGCCGATTGTATCCGCAGCGTCCGGCAGCAGAACTATCCCAATCTGCAATACATTATTGTCGATGGCGGGTCGACAGACAACACCCTTGCCATCATCGGTCAGTTCCGCGATTCGGTCACCGACCTCATCAGCGAAAAGGACGAAGGCATCAGCGACGCCTTTAATAAGGGCATCCTTCGCGCAAAGGGGGAGATCATCGGGATGATCAA
Source organism: Puia dinghuensis (assembly GCA_026225275.1). Classification (GTDB taxonomy): domain Bacteria; phylum Bacteroidota; class Bacteroidia; order Chitinophagales; family Chitinophagaceae; genus Puia; species Puia dinghuensis_B. Next base: position 16,375 of record JAMFSL010000268.1, on the reverse strand, counting down.
CGCGGACGATTGGTATGAGGAAGGCGCTATCGAAAAGGCCGTCAGCACCGCCATGGAAGGCTATGACGTCGTATACGGTGATCTGCAGCTGTGGAAAGACGGCCGGCCCGATTTTATCTTCATGGGAGATCACTCCCGCCTGCGCCGGGAAATGCGGGTCAATCATCCCACCGTTTTTGTCAGGAAGAGCTGCTATGAGCGGTTTGGGCTGTTTGACAAGCGTTACAAATGCGCCATGGACTATGAGTTGCTATTGCGCCTGATGATCCATGGCTGCCGGTTTAAACACATTCCCGGAGTGCTGGCCAACATGCGCTGGGAAGGCCTCAGCGACACCCGGTGGCTGCTGGGTTGCCAGGAAACGCTGTCGATCAAGGACCGCCACCTGCCCCACCGGAAAATTGGGAACCGGCTTTATTTTTACAGACATGTCCTGGCGATCGGCGGCCCCAAACTGCTGAACAAATCCGGGCTCGGAATGATCACCAGGATGTATCGTTCCCTTCTGATCAGTCGCCGCGCATCATCGGGCTCTTAGGGCTGTATAGCAGCAAAAGAGGGAAAAAACAGAAAAGAAAAACCCCATGCTGCATCGTCAGCGGCGACTGCGGCACAAAGAACACCAGTAACGTCAATACCGTGAAAAAAGCTTCCCGCGTCTTCCATCGCCATACAATGCCGGCCAGCAGCCAGAATATGACCAGCAGGCTCACCAGGCCGATGACGCCCGAATGAACCAGTGTTTCAATATATTGATTGTGAAAGTTGTAACCGATGAATCCTTTTTTCCTCCGGTGAGGTCCTTCCGCAGGGTTCCCGAGGTACATATTGTTGGCAATATATTTCTGGTTCAATAAGTCCTGACCGTCTCCGGGGCTCACCCCGACCAGCCAGGCGTTCCGCTCACGGAGTATTTCAAGGGCAAATCGCCACTCCAGTACCCTTAGCTGCAGCGCGTTGAAATTCGTTCCCGGGTTAAGCTCCCCCGGCAACGTGATGAGCGTGTCACCCTCGACCATTTTCGTGAACCTCTGCCGGATAGGATTGTCGGTGAAGACCAATCCCGTCACCAGGCATAGTCCCCCTAAACTTGATAGCAGCAGCACTCGCTTGTTATTCCAGGAATAACGGAAAAAAAAGGTGATCAGCATCAGCAGGGTGATGACGAGGATGAGCTTGGAAGACAGCAACACGATCATCAGCAGGAAAAAAACGATCAGAAAAATGCGGAGCCATTTTTTCACTGTCGAAGACAGGATGGTCATCTCCGGAGCGCCTTCGGAGGAAAGAAGGAACTGCATGGCGAACAAAACATAAACAGAATAGAAAACGGCATTTTGTGAAATAGGGGCTGTAAGAGGGTGATAAAAAAAAACGGAAGGGTCCTTTTGCCGGAGATAAAGCCGGAAGGCAATGACAAGGCAATAGAAAGAGGCGCTGAAGATCAGCAGGCTGTAGACCGTGATCAGCTGCCTGTATTCCCTTTTACTGGCAAAGGGACCCGCACAAAGGGCAAACGCAATCGCCGTAAGGGTGGCATCTTTCGCTACAACGTTGGCGCCGGCGGTGTAGTTATGCGTATGAAGCAAGCCGGCTGTTTCGATGAGACAGAAGGCGAAATAGGCAAGGAAGAACTTATTGGTAAAGGCCGTTTTGATGGCCTCCAACGGACTATCGGCAAAAAGCCGGCAGGCCAAAAGCAGGATGATACAGTAGCTGTTCAGGTTAAAAAAGGGAAAAACCGTAGTGAAAAGGACCGCGATCACCACTATAAAAACAGGCTTTCTTCCCAATAAGGTCATAACGTCTCCTCTTTGCGTGCGACCCAATAATCTTGTTCGATAAAGGGAAAGCCTGAAGGTGAATGATCCGTTATCCGGAACCTTTTCAGCAGATTCTCCCTGACATACCGGGGATTATGCCTGGCCAGGTACATTTTCTTCCCTTCTTCATAATTACCCTTCACAACAACACCTTCCGTCTGATATGCTTTTTTTTCCTTATCCAATAGCTCTTTCTCAAATGCGCCGTCACCCGAAGTAGTAGCGAGAAAAACACCGTTAGGCTTCAACACCCGGTAGATCTCGTCGGCCCAGTTGAGACTTGTAATGTCCGAGAGATGCGTAAATACCGATATGCAGTAGATGAAATCGAAGGTATTATCGGCATAGGGCAGCGGCGGGTTCAGGCCGTTTAGCTCGAAACGGACATCGGAGATGTTTTTTTTGCACCATTCGATGGTCTGCGGATTGTAGTCCGAACCGTGAACTTCGACGGAAGGACCCAGTTGCCCCGGTAAGTGACGAATGACCCGGCCCGGCCCGCATCCCCATTCGTAGATGCTACCCGGACGGCCTTCAGGCAGATACTTTCTTATCATGCCCGCGAGAAATATTGCTGTCCCTTCGCCGCTGCGTTTGTAAAAACTCCAGTCCGGTGCAGAGTAGGCGTCGAATGCCAGTTGTTCAGGCGGCAGCTTAAAATCCGGGTTTTGACGGATGAACGCACCGTTCGCTTTTCTCAGGGACCAAAGCTTCTGATAATACCTGAACTTTTCTGCGAACGAAAGCAAACCCGCTTTTCTCAGGGTATCCTGTAATTTTACGCGGAGCATTTTATTCGATACCATAGGCAAAATTGATTCATTTGTCCAACCAGCCGCCAAAATAGGCTATTTTTTAATAACTGTAAAAGCGGATAACTTCCTGTACGCGTCTGCAGTCCTTATCGCGGTCTGCTCCCAGGTATATTTGGAAAATATCTTCCGTTGCAACGCCCCATCCGGCTCCGCTGTTGCGGCTTTTTCCACGGCCACGAATATGGATGTCGGGGATGCCGGCTCACAATAAAAGGCATGGTCTCCGAAATACTCTCTCGTGTCACCCTTGTCCGTAATGACCAGCGTACATCCCATGGCCGCCGCTTCCAGACTGCTAAGCCCCGTCGTTTCAAACCAGCTGGGCAGCACATGTACCCTGGCGGTAGAATAATAACCGGTTAGTTCTTCCTGGCTGGTAGCAGCAATAAAACTGACATTCGGACCGGCCTCTTCCCGGCACGCCCTGTAGTAGGTCGCCTGGTTGGCCGAGGGCGAGCCGATGATCAATAGCCGGTATGCCGTACCGCTAAGGGCCCGGATAAGATTCAGCTGATTCTTCCGGCCTTCGATCCGGCCTACGCAGATGACCAGGTCGTTCTGCCTCACCTGCGGAATCCCCGACTGTCGGAACAGCAAAGGATCGATAGCATTGGGAATCACCTCATACCGGGCTTCCGTTTTGTAATGCGCATAAAGCCTCCGATATTCACTGGCCGAGTTGGGCAAGAGCATGCCGGCGCCCCGGATGATCCTGCGGATCGCCCCCCCCTGACCATACCACAGATAGGCGGGACTGACGATCTTCTCCCCGTTGACCATGCGCCGCGCGACTACTTTAATATACTCGATCTGATCGGGGGATAATATCCGGAAGAGCAGGCCGGCCAATCCTTTCCTCGACCTTTTCTCATAATCGGAATAATCCACGAAGATGGTCGAAACCACATAGGGCTTTCCGGAAGCCCGGATATGATGTAGTATGTCCGCGGGCCTGATAATATTGAAGAAGTGCAGTAGGTCGTATTGTTCATATTCGGTCACTTCATGGGTTAGCTGTATATCCACCTCTATCTGCAGTTTCCTCAGGTGAGCCGCTGTCTGCAGCACCTGCACCGTATCGCCGCCCCTATCTTTATAAAGGGTTGACCGGGCTACAAACAGTACCCTCATGCAGCGCCGGTTTTTAGCTTGCCGAACTCGGGGAACAGATTCGCTTTGAATGCCATGATCCAAATCACATACTCGGCAATATTCGTGAGAAAACTGCCGGTGAACTGGTAAATAAAAATGAACAGGAACAGGACCATACGGTATTGATTGGAATATACCTTCGTTTTGAAGAAAAAATAGATCTCCAGAAAGAATTTGAGCGCCAGGGTCAACAGGCCCAGCGTGGCGAAAGTGTCGCCGGTACTATTCGGAATCCCGACATCGTTATAGGTGAATTTGGAATAATGATACATCCGGGAGAACACATCGAGGCCCAGCACTTTGACCTGGCCGAACCCGACTCCGAATGCAATGCTTTTCTTTCTGGCAATATCCAGGCTCATGACGAAGGAATCGATCGTGCGGCCGTTAAAGGACGTGTCATTCCCCGTAAGGACATTGGACATTCGCTGGAACACGATATTATCCGGAAAATAAACGGTCAGAATGACCGCTATTCCCGTCAGCAGACAGACAGCGCCTGCCATATACGCGATATTCTTTTTGCTAAAGATCACCCGACTGCTGTTAAACAGAAATAGCAGCAGGAACGCTATCGCCGTGGCGAGGATTACCCCGAAGGACAATGAAAGGAAAAGAGGCACCAGCGTCAGCAGATAATATAGCCACGCATTCGGCAACTCCCGCCGAAAGGCCTTCAGCAGGTAATAAACGACGATGGGAGTCAACAAAGTCGAATAATAGGAGGGCTCATAGGTCAGCATCCGGAGCCGCAGGACAGTTATATTTCCCAGCGACATACTGTTGTCCATCCAGAAAATTTTCCGGAGGGATGGAATGAAAAGGATCACCAGGGACAGCACTGTCATCACTGCATTGAAAACAAGTATCTTCCGGAAAATCGTCCGCAGCGTATGGCAGTTCTCGAGGTACTGATAACATGCAAGGCCGAAAACAAATACCGCAAGGAACGAAAGATAGGATTTGATATAGAACGAGTGGTCCGCAATACCATTGATCCAATGGATGACCGCCAGGGGAATGGTCAGTAAAAAGAAATAGCCGAGATATTTAATGGTAGGATAGCTGATCAGCCAGACCAGGAAAACAGGCGCGAGTAAGGTAGTATAAAGTATCCCCAGCGGCAAAAAGACCCCGTTGAAAAAGATATACAGGAGGGCAATAGGAAAGTATTTATTGATATACAGCTGAGAACTATGCATCCAGACGACCTTTTAATAATTTGGCGGGCACGCCCCCATAAATTCCATTTTCCTTATAGACCCCTGCAATGACCAGCGCACCCGCGGCGATAACGCATCCATCTTCGACAACCGCGCCATCCAGTATGGTGGATTTCGCCCCGATCCAGCAATTGCTTCCTATCCGGATGCCCTGGTGCGTCACGCCCTGCAGCCGGATGGGGACATCTTTCCCGGAATAAAGATGATTTTCCGCATGGAAACTCACATAGTTGCCGACGATGGTATACTGCCCGATCCGGATTCCGCCGGCACAGCCATAAAAGTTGTCCGCTCCCAAACCGACATTGTCTTCCACCTGCAAGCCCTTGCCCAGGAATCGCAGGCTGCCGGTGCACTCTATTTTGGTGGCCTTCCCGATGGAAACATTATTGCCTAGCTGTACCCCGTCGGAAGACAATGCGTCAATGAAAACGTGATCGGCGATAAAAACCTTTTGCCCAAACGAGATCAGATCCCTGCACCGGATGGTCACCGCCCGCCCCAGGAAAGGGTAGTAACGCCGCCGGATAAAAGCTATCCTCCCCCTGAGTTTCATGAATAGGCGTGAAAATACCACCCTTGCAATATAGCCGGCCGGAATCCGTTCGTCCATCCTGTAGGATTCGCCCTTTATTCGGGAGGCATAGTTATTCAGTATTTTTCTCAGGGTCATATTTCTGTTGGGAACTAGCTTTACATTCAGGCTATCATTTTGGACAGCAAATGCTTTTTCTTGTAATATGCGATGATAAAATAATAGATCACCAGATAACACCCGTTTGAAACCAGCAACGTCGCTGCAGCTCCATATATCTCAAATATAGGGATCAGCTTCATATTCAGCAGGGTGCTGACGGCAGAGACTCCCAGCCCGGACCACAATATTAGGGATGTTTTTTCAAAATAGACCAGGTAATTGCTGTACAACATGGCCAGGCAGATCACGACCTGGCCTGCCAGGAGCAAGGGCAATACATAGACCATCGGACCGTAATTTTTGGGGATGATGCTGAGCCTTAAACAGACGATCACTGCCAGCAGGATGACCAGCGAAAGCCCCGTCAGTATCCAGACAAGCCGTAACACCATTTTCCTGGTCTTGGCGAGGTTTCTTAACAGGTCTTTCTCCTTAAAGAACAAAGGCAACCAGACATTTTGCAGGGAATTGGACAGCAGGGAGATGACACTGGCGCACGAAAAACCGAGATAATAGATCGACAACGTCTTATAACTGACATACTTTTCCAGGAAGAACTTATCGCCGAAATTGACGACGATATTGAATACATTGGACAACATCACCGGCAATCCCAGCATCAGGCATTTGATCGCCAGCCGCTTGTCGATGGTGGCCACCCATTTGCGGATGTAATGACGGTAAAATATGATCAGCAGCAAAGCTTCCACCACACCGATCGAAATGAACCGGACTGCGATGGCGTCGCTCTTTTTCAAAAAATAAAGAGCGAGAATGCTGACGACATTGATCCCGATCACCCGGGAGAAACTGTATTTTTTGATCAGGTCGATCATCTCCACGGTGTAGAAATAGTTGGTCAGCATATAGGCAAAAAGGGACGTAAGGGTCAGCAACAGCACCCACAGCCGGTAGCGGTCATAGTTGACTGCAGTCTTGAACAGTACGGAAACGGCATAATAATCGAGCCGGAAAAGGTAGATAGGTACGACCAGGAATAGGCAGCTTCCGAATAAAAGCATATTGATCGCATAAAAGAGCTTTCCCTTTTCTCCGGGATCACGGTAATCATGGCTCAGCTTGCTTTGCGGAATGTATAACCCAAGATTCAGCAGGATAGAGAAAGAATAGGTGATGGATAGGATATAATTGAAAACGCCATATTCGTCCTGGGTCATGAGGTGAAGATAGAGCGGCAGCAGGATGATCGCAGATGCCTTTACCAGGATATCCAGGGATAGGACCGTCAGTAAACGCCTTAAAAGCAGGTTACTCCTGAGCTTATTCCATTGCGTTGTTAAGAGAGTGATAACAGCCATAATTAGGCCCGTTGCACAGGCGCTGCAATATTACGCAAACCCGCTGATGATCGTATCGGAGATTTTGATTATGCCTGATTTTCAATATTTTTGGGCATGGAATGTAAAATTTGCAGGCATGAAACGGAGTTTTTATGGAAGACGAGGATACTGGACAAGTATGATATCGCTTACTATAAATGCCCTTTCTGCTCGTTTATCCAGACGGAGTCCGCGTATTGGCTGGCCGAGGTGTATGCAGGCGCAATTACCGTTACGGATATCGGGTATGTCACCCGGAATATCCTGTACAGCGGATGGGTGGACCGCATTGCACGATTGTCCTTTCCCGATGTGCGGCGATTCCTCGATTATGGAGGAGGGTACGGGTTATTCGTGAGGCTGATGCGGGACCGGGGCTTTGATTTTTACCGGCAGGACTTGTATTGCGAGAATATTTTTGCCCGTGGTTTTGATGTGGAGGATCTGCGGCTGGGCGGAGATGAGGAGCGGTTCGGATTGCTGACCTCTTTTGAAGTGTTCGAGCATCTGGATGATCCAAGAACAGAGTTGGATAGAATGTTCGGGTATGCCGATTCCATTCTATTCAGTACGGAGCTGCAGCCGCGGCAGCCGCTAAAGGATGTTAAGGACTGGTGGTACTTTGCCCCGCATACGGGACAGCATATCGCCTTGTATGGTCTGCGCACGCTAAGGACGATCGCGGAGATATATGGGTGCCATTTATATTCCGACGGCAGGAACCTGCATATGCTGACCAGGAGAAGACTGTCCTTTAATTCGGTGAAATGGGTTTCCCTGGTCGGCAGGGTGACGGACAAGGTCTTGGGAAGGCATTTTCAGGACAAGAGGAGCCTGCTGACAAGGGATCTGCAGCGGATAAGCCAGGGAGGCTGAACTTCCTGTTCAGGGCCTGCTTTCCTGCTCCAATAAAAAATTCAAAAGGGAGAGCAGGCGGCGCGCGCTGGACCGCATCATTTCATGGATAATGGAATCCCGCCGGCTCAAAGAAGATCTGCGCGTATTTATTTTTCCGGTCAATTTAAACACAAGGCCGGTATGGAATGCTTCATCGCGAATGCTGTATTGAAGGATGTACCGGGACAATGAAACAGGGAAATGCAGCTGGCGGAAGGTCAGATATACACCGGCATAAAGGGAAAAGGTATTCTGAAAATGGGTGAAGGGCACCTGTTTTGCCCCGATGTGGATCTGTGATTTTTCATCGATGGAAAAATGGACTCCGGTGGAGGAAAGAGATGACGGACCGGGAGCAGCGGGTTGATATTGGGCAGCATGCCAGCGGCGCATAGACAACGGGTTCTGGATGAAGTAAAACCTGGAGTCGAATATGGAGGAGGCCGGAGCCTGTGGGATCTTTTGGGCGGAAACCAGGTATTCCAGCAGATCCTGGTCGCTGCCTATAGGGTTCCGGTAGAGGGATTGGTTGGCAAGCCGGAAATCCTGTTGGATGCATTGATCTCTTTCGGCCCGGGCGCGGGCAGAGTAGCCGGTGATGTCGTCATTCAGGGCTTTGAGGTTGTCTTCATACCGGTCGAACCATTGGTGGTCGGCGATGCTGACCAGCACGGGACAACCCTGAAGCATGAAGGTTTTTCCACCTGTGTCTGCGGCCAGTTCATCCAGCGAGGTATGGAGAACCACGTCGCTGTCGAGATGCCAGCATTGCGAAAACGACGTGGACGGAGATTCGCCGGCAGATAGCCGTTTGAGGGCAATCCAACGCAGAAGACAGTTGCGCTCATAACGACTGTAATGACTGTCGATGGCGGAATAGTCGTGAACGATGCGTTGGAAAGGCTCGCTGTAATCGATCAGGTCGAAGCCAAGGGATTCAAGCGTATGAATATAATCGCGTGAAAGAAGATGCATGCCTTCGAGTAGGACGATGGTGAGACGCATAGGCGACCTGTGGTAACGCATGCTGGCTCCCAATGCCTCCAGCGGGACAGATCTGCGGAAAGTTTCTTCGCCGCCGGTACACCATGCTGTCGTGTAAAACATAGATTAACTTATTCCGTTCATGCTTTTATTTATTGCGGGCTTAAAGTTTTTCCTGATGCTGTTAATAACTTTTTCAGGCTGAATGTTACGTAATAGACCTATCGGAATGGTATTGATATCCGAAAGGTGGCCCGTGCGGATTTGTTCGTCGATCTCATCAGGGTAAATGGCCGTAAAATCGGGTGCTATTTCTTTTGGATAGGGAGCGAACCTTCCATAGTAAAGACCGCTGAACAGGCCAAATACCGGACAATTCACTGCCGCTGCCATGTGCACGGCGCCAGTATCGACGCTGACCAGACATTTTGCGGTTTTGAGGACAGACATGAATTCAGGCAAACTGGTTTTGCCTGTCAGATCGGTCACCGGCCGGCCAAAAGTCCGGATGAATGCGGCAGCCTCCTCTTTATCGCCTGCTGAGCCGCAAACTACTATCTGCAACCCATAGCTGTCCGCAATGAAATTGGCTACTTCGCAGAAATAGGGTATAGGCCAGTTCCTCTCTTTACTACCCGATCCGGGAAAAATAATAAAATAAGAAGAAGGTAAAGAAAACGCACCGGAACCAACAACGGCATCGATCTGAATCGAGACGGGTTCTATCGTGCTGTGTACGACCTGGCCGATAAACCTCGCGTTTTTGTATGCTTCAAAAATGGACTGTTCACCGGTATCCGGCAGTTCTTCGTAAATATGTTTCGGCGTCAAAGCCTGCTCCACTTTAGACGCCGGCAGATGCGCACTCTTCATCCCGATCTTTCTGGTGGCTGTGCTTACCGCCATCAATAAGTCATCTAACCGCCAGGTTCTCGAATACACAAGGTTAATGGCATCGGTAAACCCGGCTTTTCTTACCTTTTTCAGGATGTCAAAGCGGTAAGTCATATCTCTCCTGAATCGTTTTTTATCGATCCAGATCACCTCATCGGCAATGCCGGTGTCATAAGCCTCGAAGAGCTCCCTGTAAATGCTGTTCCCGACAAAGGTTATCCGATGATCCTTATAGACAGGAGATGTTCTGAATTTTCCCAGGAAATTCCTGACCAGCACATAGTCGCCTATCTCATCCGTCTTGACCAGCAACAATCGCTGTTTTTTTGCCTTCGCAGGAATGCATTTGACCAGATAATAGACTAATTGGAAGCACAGCAGTTTGCCCACATCCTCCAATTCTTCCCTAAGCGCCATTTAGCCTTTTGTTTAACTCTCCCAAAAGAGCACATATAAATGCGATCAAAACGCCCAGGAGCACAAATCCGATAATGGAGACAGCCCGGGAAATGGCTTCGGGATTCTCGGTCGGTTTAAATGGGGAAACGGTAGATACGAGATGGGTGTCCGTAACCAACGCCAGATTGATAGCACCCTTCACGCTGTCGAGGAAATAGGACTGCCGATAGATGGCCGCCGGATCGAAAGCATTATTATAGAAGGTAGTAGGCGATTTGAAATTGGTGAGGTAACGGACGTATTCATCTTTCAGGGTATCCAGCTTGCCCAATTGCGCATTGAGGAAAACCAACCGGTCTTCGTAAACTTTGGTTTTGGCCGCCTTGAGGAGTTTCACATAGGGAAGATCATTCAGGTAATTCACCAGGGCCCCCTGCAGCGTGTCCACGTCAACGGGCTTTTTGAGACCGACGACAACTTTAAAAAGCATGGCGCTGGAAGTATCTTTCAACATGGATTCCTCGACGAAACCCTGGCCCTCGATCTTACTGATATTAACTGCCTCCTCATAAGGTATTTTAAGTTTGGCGGCAAGCGTCGGCCTCGAGTCCGTAATGATCAGGGTTTCCAGATCAGCCACGACCTCGCTGAATACCCTTTTGTTAAACTCCGAATACGCCAGTACCGTAGTTATTTTATAATTGCCCGACGCAGACTTATGATAGAGAAATCCGACCAGGCCACCCGCCAGCATTCCGGTCAGCAATAACCCCCATCTTTTTTTGACGACGAATTTGGAAAGCGACAGCAATTTGAAGATGGCCAACAAAACGGCGGCAAGAAATAATCGCAGACTGGAAAGAGAAATATCATCTTCAGAAGGAACTTTGTTATCTGACATAAAGAACTTGGATATATAGTTTAGTCAATGATTACGGTTAACGCAGCATCTTCTTTGGCGATGCAATAATAATAAATAATTACAATATTCTTCCTTAAAACGAGTTACCGGCAACCGCCCCGGCGAACAATTCCTCGTACTGACCGATGATCTTTTCCCAATTGTATAGCTCCAGGATTTTTTGCCCGTTTCTTTCCTTGTTGCGGCGAAGGACGGATTCCGTCAAATCCGTATCCAGCAGATCTTTTACGGCTCCCGCTGAAGAAAAGTAGCTGGCATCTTCTCCCAGTATCGCCCTGTTGAACGGATTGTCATGCGCCGCTATATTACAACCGCAGGCCATGGCTTCCAGCAAGGACGGATTGGTGCCTCCCACGGAATGGCCATGAAGATACAGGGCGGAATAATGCCGCAAAGCATTGACCACCTCCGCGGTATAGACGGCGCCGATAAAATGCAACCGCTCATGCCGGTAAGTGCTGACCAGGTACTTCCCAAACGCATTGCCGGGATTGCCGATCAACACCAGCGGCCTGGCCTTTCCGGAATCCATCCATCCACGAATGATCATCTCTATATTATTCTCCGGCTCCATCCGCGCCATGAGAAGGTCATATCGGTTTGGGTCTAATCCATACCGGCCGGGGATCGCCGGATCGAATGCCGTAGGAATATGGGCGCCATAAGGGATGTAGATAGATTCCCTCCCGAACTCGTCCCGGATATAATCCCTGATGCCGATGGAATCCGCTATCAGAATACTCCCATGCTTCACTGCCAGCCTTTCCGCCAGCCGCAGGAACTTCCGGGTAAGCCGGTTATACTTGCTGCGCTTCCACTCGAGGCCATCCATGTTAATGATATTGATGGCCTTACCGGGCCATAGCCTGTGCCATACGGAACTGCTGGTATATCCCAGCTGCAAAAGGACGTCAAAATCCCTCAAGGCGGCATCACGGAAGCAATGGTAATCGTAAATGAACTGGCCGGCCGTACCAATGGTTTTTTCCCAGTCTTTGCAATGAACGATTTGAACACCGTTCCATTCCTTCTCCCGGTACGGATGTTCACTCGAATTATAGACATATACCTCGTGCCCTTTCTTTTCAAGACCCTGCGCCAGGAATTGAGCAAACTGCTCAAATCCACCATATGCATTCGGTATTCCCCTGGTCCCTAAAATGCCAATTTTCATGCTTAATGGTTTACCCTTATCGATTCGGCGGCCCTTTTCACCACTCTTTTGTGAAATTTTTGCAAATGTAAAGCTTACTCCCCCAATCATCTGCCAGTGATATTATTTTGCATCATAATTTTTAGTTCCTTTGCAAAAAAATAAATATCTTACTGAAAGCCAGTCGATTTTGTTTTTTTCTTGCCATTGATCCGCGAATGTTGCTTCTGGCTTTGCCAGCGCCGTCTACGGTAGATTTCAATCTAACAGAATTTTAGTTTTATCTAAGCAATAAGTTGCAAGAATTTGTGTTATAGTCTTTTTTAAAAGCATATGTAAAAATCGTTGTTTTCTTTAATATGTTTTTAATATCATAAAATTAGAGTCTAGATTAAACCAATATCTGAAAATATCTTCGAACAGCCGGACGTGAGAAAAGAGGAAGGTCCGGCGATCGTTTTTCGTAGATATCTAAACTAACAAACCTGGGTCTTATGTTAGAAACCTCGCAAGTAAGGAAAAAGGATTTATCAGAACGTAAAAGAAGGAACGCAAAGAGTGTGGATCTGAGAAGCTATATCGTTGGTCGGAGCAACTACCTCCTGGCTAAGCGCATTTTCGATATCGTAGGCTCGTTTTTATTTATTGTCTTCATTTTCAGTTGGTTATACCCCATTTTATGGCTTTTGATCCGGCTCGATTCCAGAGGGCCGGTGTTTTTTGTGCAAAAACGCGTAGGTTTCCTGGGCAACTCCTTCTCCTGCCTGAAATTTCGCACGATGTATGTCAATCGCGAGGCCAATACGAGGCAGGCTACCGAGAACGATCCCCGGATCACCCGCATGGGCAAATTCCTGCGTTATTCCAACCTGGATGAAATTCCTCAGTTCCTCAATGTTCTCATGGGTCATATGAGTATCGTCGGACCCCGGCCCCATATGTATAAAGATTGTTCGACCTTCTCGCTGATGGTCGATTCTTATAAATTTCGCAGCATCATGAAGCCCGGTATTACTGGCCTTGCCCAGGTTAAAGGTTATCGCGGACCTGCTCAGAACTTCGATCAGATCTTCCGCCGGTATCAATGGGATGCTTTTTATGTCCGCAATGCCAACTTCTGGCTCGACATGCGAATTATCCATCGAACGGCCATGCAGACATTCTCCTCCATACTCAGGAAACTTATCGTGATTGACGACCTTCCCGGAGTTGCTATGGCTCAGGAATGGATAGAACCTAAAAACATACTTAACTAATTTTTAACTTATCGCGCCCTGACTTGCTCTGACTCGGCAGGCAACGTATCCTTGGTAAGGATCCCTGTGATCATAATTAATAGGATAAATGCAACGTTTTAAAAGACAACGTTGTCAATTGCCCAAAGATCAGCTATCCTTCGTTAACTGTCTAAAGCTTGCCCTTCTAAATATAAAGGCCCCGTCCTCTCCAATGGCATCGTTATTGCTAAAAGAGAATAAGCAACCGGGGTTTATATATCAAGGAGATGAGCAAGAATTTTCCGCAGTGAAAAGTTAGCAAGTATAGCCGGATTAATCGGTATCAAGTTGAGACAAAACCAATCCTTAGTAACATGCAGAGTACAATAGTTGAATCGGCCGCCTATTATCCGGAAAACTGGAACAAAGGAAACTGGAAATTTATCCGCGAGTATTGGAGTGCTAACTACAATTACCTGATATACAAGCGTTTAATGGATATTGTAACTGCGGGGCTGGTTTTTTTGCTTGTCTTCCCCTGGCTATTCCCTATCATCATTTTACTCATCAAACTGGACTCTAGAGGTCCCGTTTTCTTCCGGCAGAAAAGGGTAGGATTTCTGGGCAAAACTTTCTGGTGTTATAAATTCAGGACCATGTACGTCAATGACTACGCCGATACCCGCCGGGCTTCGCAAAACGATCCCAGAGTTACCCGGATCGGCTGGTTCCTGCGGAATGCCTGCCTGGACGAAATACCCCAGTTTATAAATGTCCTGCTGGGACATATGAGTATCGTTGGTCCCAGACCTCACATGCTGAAAGACTCTCAGGAGTTTGCCAACCTCGTCACCAACTATCATTTTCGTAATATGGCCCGTCCCGGCATCACCGGCCTTTCACAGGTCAGAGGATATCGCGGTCCGGCTACCAGCTTCGAAAGCATTCTTCGCCGTTATCAATGGGATTCCTATTACGTAAAAAACGTAAATTTCACTCTCGACCTTAAAATTATGGTGGAAACGGGCCTGTTGATGGTAAAATCCCTTTTCTACCGGGATCAGCCCATTCCCATGGATAGTCACGTCTACAAACAGGAAGAATCAATGGTAGGTGCCAAAAAGATTGCCTGATCACCGTTTGGTCTCCGTTTGCATTCCACCGGCCTGCCGGACTTCTATTCCCCGTCATTTCTTCTAGCCGTCATTGACTAACTAAGGCAAAGTGTTTTTGCTACACAGCTAAAATCTTACCTTACCTTACAAACACGTCCATCAATGACAATGAATAGACGAATAGCTATCCGGCAATTGGCGTTGCTTTCAGTAGGATCAGCCCTCTTGCCTTCCTGTATGGGCGATCATTCCAAACCGGACCTGGTACTGAAAAATTTCAAAGTCAATAGCGACCAGGAAAAATTATTGGCAGCATTGACCGAAGCACTCATTCCTACAACATCAACACCCGGCGCCCGGGATGTTTCGGCCCATCTCTTCGTCCTGAAAATGATGGATGATTGCTTCTCCCCGGAAGATCAGTCTAAATTCTTCAAAGGGATGATCCAACTGGAGGACCAGGCCCATTCTACGCTCGGGACTTCCTTCGCCGCTGCCGCCGGCCCCCGCCGGGAATCACTGATGCAGACTATAGAGGCGGGAAAAGCGCCCGGTGAAGAACTCGGGTTTTTCTATTCCACTACTAAAAAACAAACGATACTCGCTTATTCATCCTCTTCCTGGTTCCTGACTAAAGTACAGGTCTATGAATTGGTACCCGGTCGTTTTCACGGTTGCGTGCCGGTACCGCAGCAACTTAAATCCGCTTCTTAACCCCTAAAATTGTTTGCCATGGGAGACGCTATTCAGAATAATCATTTCGATGCCATTGTCATCGGCTCCGGTATGAGCGGCGGTTGGGCTGCCAAAGAATTTACGGAGAAAGGGTTTAAGACCCTCGTACTGGAAAGAGGCCGGGACGTCCGCCATCTGAAAGATTACCCGACAACCAACATGATGCCCTGGGAATTTCAGCACCGGGGCGAAATCCCCTACGATATCCGCCAGGCGAATCCTTCCATCAGCCGATGCTACGCCTTCCGGGAAGATGCCATGCACTTCTTTGCCAAAGACACCGATCACCCTTATGTCCAGGAAAAACCCTTCGACTGGATCCGCGGTTACCAGGTCGGCGGAAAATCCATCATGTGGGCACGCCAGACCCAGCGATGGAGCGATTTCGACTTCGACGGCCCCGCGCGCGATGGCTTCGCTACAGACTGGCCCATCCGCTATAAAGATCTCGCCCCCTGGTATAGCTACGTCGAGAAATTCGTGGGCATTTCGGGCAACAAGGACGGGTTACCTAACCTTCCTGACGGGGAATTCCTTCCTCCCCTGGATCTTACCTGCGTGGAAAACTATTTCTCGGACTTTGTCCGGAAGACCTATAAGGACCGCCATGTCATCTATGGTCGTTGCGCTCACCTCACCGAGCCTACAGCCCTTCACCTGCAGCAGGGTAGAGGCCAGTGCCAGAAGAGGACGCTTTGCCAGCGCGGCTGTCCCTTCGGCGGTTATTACAACAGCAATTCAACGACGATACCCTGGGCGGAAAAGACAGGCAACCTGACCCTCCGTACCTTCTCCGTCGTGCATTCGATCATCTACGACGATAAAAAGGGAAGGGCCACCGGCGTCCGGATCGTCGACGCTAACACCAAGGCGACCTATGACTATTTTGCACCGGTCATTTTCGTCAATGCCGGCGCCCTTAATACCAACCTTATTTTACTCAACTCGATTTCTTCCCGCTTTCCCCATGGTCTCGGCAATGACAACGGCCTGCTGGGCAAATACGTGG
>JAMFSL010000267.1 GCA_026225275.1 Puia dinghuensis | reverse complement strand
TCGATTGCCAAATCTATTCCACCTTCGGCTTTGTCAGCGGCCATACCCTGAAACACCTGGCGTCCGCAGCCGCCACCTGGCTGCTGGTAACACGGTTCAGGACGCTTTGGCGCCCTCACCTTCTGTAATTTTTTATAAAATATTTTTTACATACCACTATTGCTTATATTTGTCTACCGATTTAGTAGACTAATAGTAACACCAGAAAAACTAACTTATGATGAGAAAGTGCACTACGCTGTTGGCCTTCCTTTTGGCAGCAGTGATGACTCAGGCTCAGACCAAACCTACCCCCGGCCGGCCGACAGATGAAAAGGACAGCCCCGTCGTGACCTCGCTGGACTCCGTGATGGTGACTACAGCTCTCGGCATCAAAAGGAGCCGGAATTCCCTGCCTTATGCCACCCAACAGGTCAACGCCGCGGAACTGAACCGCACACCCGCCACGAATTTCCTGAATAACCTCTCCGGCAAAGTAGCCGGTCTGCAAGTCACGGCCAGCAATGCGCTGGGTGGCAGCGCCAACGTCATTCTGCGTGGCGTCAAATCGCTCACCCAGACTAACCAGGCCCTGTTCGTAGTGGACGGCATCCCCTATGACAACAGCACACAGAACCAGGGCGGCTACGATCTGGGCAATCCAGCCTCGGACATCAACCCCGACGACATCGAATCGGTCACCGTCCTGAAAGGCGCAGCGGCGTCGGCCCTTTATGGTTCCCGCGCATCCAATGGCGTCATCGTCATCACCACCAAAAAAGCCAGTCCCAAAAACAAAACCCTGGCTATCGCAGTCAACCAAAGTGTACAGGTCGGCTCGTTCGACAAAAGCACTCTGCCGAAATATCAGACACAATACGGCCAGGGCTATGGCAGCGCCGGCGCCACTTCTCCTGACGGCTACTTCTATTACCAACCCGCGGTCGGCAGCGGTGGTCTGCCGGTCAGCATCGTCGAGACGGATGAAGACCAGGTATGGGGATCGGCCTTCGACCCGAACCTGAAGGTGTACCAATGGGACGCCTTTTCTCCCGGCAACGCCAATTTCGGTAAAGCAACTCCCTGGGTAGCCGCGCCACACCACGATCCCACCGATTTCCTGGTGACGCCCGTCACCAGCATTACCAGCCTGTTCGTCGACGCCGCCAACGAATTCTCCTCCGTCAAAGCCTCCTACACGAACAACTATGACAAGGGATCGCTGCCGAACAGCGACATCAAAAAGAACGCTCTCAGCCTCGGTGTTACCTATAAGCTCAGCTCGAAGCTCGACCTCGCAGGAGGGATCTCCTATGTGGACGAAGAAGGACTGAACCGAAGCAGCTACGATTTCCGCGCCACGAACACAGCCCTGCGCGATTTCCGCCAATGGTGGCCGACAAATATCAACCTGAACGAACAAAAAGCGGATTATTTCAGGACACGCAGCAATGTCACCTGGAACTGGCTCGGCGGTTATACGACCGCCGCTCCCGGCAATTTGCCGACTGCCGCCTATCACAATAACGCTTACTTTACCCAGTACGAGAATTATAACGATGATTCACGCCAGCGGTATTTCGGCAACATCAGCCTCAATTATCATATCCTCGACAATCTCAGCCTGCTGGGTCGTGTTTCCCGGGACAGCTATGACCAGTTGTTCGAAACACGTATCGCCGTGGGATCTTACCAAACCCCGTCCTATAGCAAATACCTTGGCTCATACGCCGAGACGAACTACGATCTGTTGCTGAACTATGACCAAAAGCTCAGCAGAGATTTCGGGCTGAAAGCCATCCTCGGCTCCAATGTCCGGCAGGACGTCAATTCTTCTACTTCTGATGCTACCAGCGGCGGCCTCGTCGTCCCCCGCTTTTACTCCCTGTCCAACTCGGTCAAGACGCCGCCAGCGCCGACGGAATACTATGCCGAAAAAGAAGTGGATGGCGTCTTCGCCGGCGCAACACTGAGCTACCGGGAAACGCTGACGCTGGACGCTACCCTGCGACGGGACCAGTCCTCTACCCTGCCCAAAGGGAATAACGCCTACTATTATCCCGCGGTATCGGGCAACTTCCTGTTCTCCCGGCTACTCCCTGAACTTACCTGGCTATCCTATGGTAAACTACGGGCCAACTATGCAGAAGTAGGCGGCGACGCACCCCCTTACAGCACGCAGAATACCTTCAGCGCCGGAACGCCCTTCAACAACCAGACCCTCTTCACCTATACCACCACAAATAACAACCCGAACCTCGTTCCGGAAAAGAACCGCGGTTACGAAGCAGGGCTGGAGGCATCCTTCCTGCAGAACAGACTGGGGTTCGATCTGACCTGGTACCGGTCCAGACTCATCAACCAGATCACGCCGATCACCCCCTCCGCAGCCTCAGGTTTCACCCTCTTCTATGTCAACGGGGGAACGATCCAGAACCAGGGCTTTGAACTAACGGTCAATGCGGTACCGGTCAGGACGCGCGACTTTACCTGGAATGTTCAGCTGAACTGGAGCAACAACAAAAACAAAGTCATTTCGCTCTACGGCGGACAGTCGTCCTATACGATCGCCAACTATCAGAACTCTATCCAATTGGTCGCCGAAGTCGGTAAATCATCCGGTATCCTCAGGGGATCGGATTACCAATACAAGAACGGCCAGCGCCTCATCGCCGCCAATGGCTACCCCGTCAGGGCCACTAACACCAAATCGGATATCGGCGACGTCAATCCGGATTGGCTGGGCGGCATCACGAACAGCTTCCGGTACAAAGCCCTTACGCTGAGTTTCCTGATCGATGTCCGGCAGGGCGGTGACGTCTATTCCCTTGACATGGATTACGGCTCCTGGTCCGGGGTGATACCCGCAACGGCCGGAAAGAACAGTCTCGGCAACCCCGTCCGCAGCCCGGTCAGCGACGGCGGCGGACTCATCCTCAAAGGCGTGACGTCTGACGGTAAGGCCAATACGACGCGTGTCGACATCTCCGATATCAACACCGCAAACGAATTTCCCTTCGGATCGATCAACAGCATCGCCGCAAAATCCTATGTGTACGATGCGAGCTATGTCAAGTTGAGAGAAGTGGCCCTTGCCTGGTCCCTTCCGAACAAAGTCCTGGCCAAAACCAACGTCATCAAAGGCGTGGACCTGTCCCTGACAGGCCGGAACCTCTGGATCATTCATAAGAACCTGCCCTATGCGGATCCCGAACAAGGGGCTGCCTCGACGACCACTTCCTCCTCCGCTCCTATCCTTTACAATCCCAACGCCGCTATCGGTTACCAGACGGGTGTTTACCCGAGTATCCGGTCCTTTGCCTTTAACATCAAACTGAAATTTTAAATTACTCGACTATGCACAGCTTATCATATACAAGAACAGCCGTCTTCTTTATCCCGCTGTTCATGCTGGTATCTTCCTGCACGAAAAACTTGACGGACTTCAACGATAATCCCAAAGCCTCGCTGTCAGCGCCCTCGGCCTCCGTATTCATTGCAGGAGAAAAAAGCCTGGT
The DNA here is from genome assembly GCA_026225275.1 of Puia dinghuensis. Classification (GTDB taxonomy): domain Bacteria; phylum Bacteroidota; class Bacteroidia; order Chitinophagales; family Chitinophagaceae; genus Puia; species Puia dinghuensis_B. The sequence goes on along the minus strand of JAMFSL010000267.1, from coordinate 3,376 downwards.
GGACCTCTACACAACCGAATTCTGGGGCTCCGCGCCTTTCAGGGTCGTCGCCCAGGTCTGGTCGGAAAATACCTTTGCCGTAGAATCCAATTATAATTTTGCGACCAATAACGCTCCCGGCGGCTGGTGGACGAATATCTATACGAATGCCCTGAGCAATCTCGAACAGGCTAAATCCCTCTACCCCGGTGATGTCCAGGACACCAACGTGCTGAGGAATGACCTGATCGTCACCGATATCCTGGAAGTCTATGCCTATAGCCTCCTGGTCAACACGTATGGCAATATTCCCTATAGTCAGGCCCTTAACCGTACCATCCCTTTCCCCGCCTACGATGACGCCAAAACGGTCGAGTACGATCTCCTGACCAGGCTGGATACCGCCATTGCAGGACTGAACACCGCCTATGGCTCTCTCGGCAACGCCGACCAGATCTACCAGGGCAATACTACCCAATGGAAAAAATTCGCCGCCACCCTCAAACTCAAGCTCGCCTTACTGATCGCGGACACGGATCCCTCTACCGCTGCCACGAAAGCACAGCAGGCGATCGCTACGGGCGTCTTCCAATCCAATGCCGACAATGCCGTATTTGTGTACGACGCGAGCGCAGTCGTCAATTCCAATCCGCTCTGGCAGGATCTGATCAACGGCGCCAATCTCCATTACTACAGCCCATCCTCTTTGTTCATCACTACGCTGCAGTCCTGGAATGATCCACGACTGCCCCTGCTGTTCACCACGGATCCCAATAGCGGATACTCCGGCGGCATCGCAGGCGGCGGCAACTCCTCGACTGAACTCTCCTCCTTTTCTTCCCAATGGCTGGCGCCCGCCTATCCGGGCGACCTGCTGGATTATTCTGAAACAGCCTTTCTACTGGCGGAAGCGACGGAAAGAGGCATTCCTACGGCCGGAACCGCCGCCGTCTATTATGACAGCGCGATCAGCGCCTCGATCCAATTCTGGGGTGGCAGCTATCCGCAGGTGCTGACCTACCTGGCCGAACCCACGGTGAACTACGGCAGCGCAGCCGGCCCCTGGCGGCAAAAGATTGGCTACCAGAAATGGATCGCCTTCGCCAACCGCAACTGGGACTCCTGGACGGAGATCAGACGCCTGGGCTACCCGGACATCAACACGGTCAGCCCACCGGTGGCAGCGGTCAGCCAGTTCCCTCTCCGGTTCTATTACCCGCCGGCAGAACAGACTTCGAATACGACCCATTGGACTGCAGCGGTCCGGGCGCTGCCCGGAGGAGCGGACGTCGTCTCGGCCAAATTATTCTGGATGCCCTAGATTACTCTACCATTTTTATAGATATTTGCAGCCCGGACCATTCCGCCCCACCAAATGATCGAATTAAAGAACATTACGAAAACATTCTATAAGAACAATACGGCTGTCCATGCGCTGTCCGATGTATCGCTGAAGGTCGCGGAAGGCGAGATCTTTGGCGTGATCGGCGCCTCAGGAGCTGGAAAAAGTACGCTCATCCGCTGTATCAATCTGCTGGAAAAACCTACCAGAGGACAGATCGTCGTCAACGGTAAAGGCCTGACGGAACTTTCCCCACGCCAGCTGGCCCGCGAAAGAAGACAGATCGGCATGATCTTCCAGCATTTCAACCTGCTGTCCTCGAGGACGGTTTTCGAAAACGTAGCCTTTCCGCTGGAACTCAATCACACATCCGGCGACGATATCAAAAAAAGGGTCACGGAACTGCTGACACTCGTGGGTCTGCTGGATAAACAATCCGATTACCCCGCCAGCCTTTCCGGCGGCCAGAAACAAAGGGTGGCCATCGCCAGAACACTGGCCAGCAATCCCCGCGTCTTGCTTTGCGATGAAGCTACCAGTGCGCTGGATCCGGAAACCACCCTGTCGATCCTGTCACTATTGAAGGATATCAATCGGCGCTTCCGCATTACCATCCTCCTGATCACTCATGAAATGAATGTGGTCAAAGCTATCTGCGACAAGGTCGCGATCATCAGCGAAGGAACACTGATAGAACAGGGTACCGTCAGCGAAATATTTTCCCATCCCCGGAAAGAACTGACCCGGCGATTCATTGCCTCCGCCGTCCATTTTTCCATCCCCGAGGAATACCGTCAGCGGTTGAGCCAATTACCGGACGGGCCGGGATATCCCCTGGTAAAATTGGAATTCAATGGCGAGTCCGCCGACCTTCCCCTCTTGTCAAACGTCGCCCGGTTGTTCGATGTCGACAACCATATCGTATCCGCGCAACTGGAACAGGCCGGGACAGCCAGGTTCGGAGTGATGCTGGTCAAACTGATCGGCACTCCGGAAAACACGCAGCTGACGATCAACTACTACATTGCTCACCAGGTAAAAGCAGAAATTTTAGGCTATGTCTGAACCGATGTTGCAGATGATGTTCAACGGATTGTGGGAGACCATCGTCATGACCTTTGTGTCCGGGTTTTTCGGTTTCGTCGTCGGTCTTCCCACCGGCGTCCTGCTGTTCCTGACCCGCAAAGGACAAATACTCGATAACAGGCCCGCCAACCGGATCCTCTCGGTTATCGTGAATATCTTCCGGTCGATTCCTTTTATCATCCTGATCGTCTGGATGATCCCCTTCACCCGTATGCTGGTCGGCACCTCCATCGGTGTCCTGGCCGCCCTGGTGCCCCTCAGCGTGGGAGCTGCGCCTTTCGTCGGCAGAATGGTGGAAAACAGCCTGCTGGAAGTCCCGCATGGATTGATCGAGGCTGCCAGGGCCATGGGCGCGACTCCTTTCCAGATTGTACTCAAAGTCCTCCTGCCGGAAGCTCTCCCCTCCATCATCAACGGAGCATCCATCACCCTGATCGCGCTCGTCGGATACTCGGCCATGGGTGGCGCCGTAGGCGCGGGCGGTCTCGGCCAGATCGGTTACCAGTATGGCTATGTGGGATATGATACAGTGGTCATGAATACCGTTCTCGTGCTTTTGGTAGCCCTTGTATTCCTCATCCAGCTAACCGGTCAATATATTTCCCGCAAAGTCGATCACAGAAAATAACGCATAATAATGAAAGCAAGACAACTATCCGCACTCGCCAAAATCTTTGCCGCCAACACCGGCCGCATCTCCACCGCCATCGCCACCGCCATCGCCATCGTCATCGCCCTCCCCGTCCTATCCGGATGCGGCAGGGGGACACATCATAACGACCCGAACCACATCAAGGTAGGCGTAGAATCCGGCGCTGAATTCGGAATGGCCCAGGCCGCACAAAAAGTAGCCAAAGAAAAATACGGCCTGGACGTAGAACTTGTCGCCTTCAACGATTACGTCATGCCCAACGAAGCCCTTCAACAGGGCGATATCGATGCCAATGTCTTTCAGAATAAACCTTTTTT
>JAMFSL010000266.1 GCA_026225275.1 Puia dinghuensis | reverse complement strand
GCACAACTACAAATAGGCGTGAGTACCGGTCGCTAAGGAAGGACCGTGACAAGGCCACTATTTACAGAAGTGGTTGATTCGCAGCATGGTGAGTATCGCTGCCTGCTTGTCACTTTTTAGTGCGTAGCCGGATCGGACGAAAGGTTGTGTAAGGTTTGGGTTTCATAATAATTGGGTTTTTAGCTTGGTCTTCGTTAGAATCGGATTTTCACTATCGTATTTACTATCTTAAACTAACCTATTATAAAGGCTTTATACGTAAATTTATTGTATAAATGCGGTATATAATTTAGACGAACTAAGACATTACAATCATGCAGCGCACATAATACGCTATCAATCAGCAGAAATGTCTTATCTGGTTTGCCGATAATTTTTGCAGTGAACCTATGAAGAGACACCCCCCCTTATTAGGCGGGCAGACTCCAGCCGTCCCGGTAACTCCGCCTGACGAACTGGTTGGCATCGTCAAAATTGGTGATTTTCATATTATCTCCATCCCACAATAACTTGATATGACGCCCGGGATAGTCGTATCCCTTCCCATCGGCCTTGGGCTTGCGCAACTGGCTGCTGCGGATGGCCAGGTTGCCCATCAAAACGGTCTCGGTCAGTGGACCGGCCACCTTGAAGTTGGAACTCAGATTTTTTTCTTTATCACTGCCATAACCCGCCATGGAAGCCTCTATCCATGCCAGGTAATGACCATAACCATCGGCGCCGGGCACCCGCGCAATAGTCTGCGGCACAACGGTGGCGGCAGTCTTCGAAGTAGGCAGCAGCTGCGGATTACGGCCATAAGTGGCGCACATCATCTTACCCTTGGTGCCGATGAAATAAGTCCCGTTGTCGCCGTCGCCGAAAATTTCATCCGGGCCCAATTCGTCGGGCCTTTCAGGCTGTATCCCTCCATCCATCCAATGCAGCTTGATATCTGGCTTTCCATCTGCCCCCTTGAATTTTAAAGTGATATGCGAAGAGGGCGGACAGCTGTCAGGAAAATAGCCGGCTTGAAACTCGCCAATGTACACGCCTCCGACACTGCATTGCGCCTCTGTAGGATAACCCAATCCCAATACCTGAAAGGCAGGAGCGATGATGTGACAACCCATGTCACCCAATGCACCAGTGCCATAATCCCACCAGCCCCGCCAATTAAAGGGAACGAGATTGTCGACATAGTCCTTAAAGGGAGCCGTGCCCAACCATAAGTTCCAGTCCAGTTCGGCAGGTACCGGAACCTTCTCGGAAGGCCACTGGATCCCTTGCGGCCATACGGGCCTGTTAGTAAAGCAAAAAACCTCTGTCACATCGCCGATCACCCCGGCACGATACCAGTCGACCAGTTGACGGACACCATCCCCCGAACCACCCTGGTTCCCCATCTGGGACACCACCTTATAATGTGCCGCCGCCTGCGTCAGCATCCGGGCTTCATAAATATCGTGCGCCAGCGGTTTCTGTATATAGACGTGTTTGCCCAATTGCATGCAGGCCATACCAATAACGGCATGCATATGATCCGGGGTAGAAATGGACATAGCATCCACATGCTTGTGCTCTTTATCGAGCATCTCCCGGTAATCCTTATAGTATTTCGCGTTGGGAAATTTTTTTCGGCTATTGGCAGCCCTCCTGTCATCTACATCGCAGAGTACGGCAATCTCAGCTTTTCCGGTGCCACTCAGGTAATTGATATCGGTTTCTCCTTTACCACCGGCGCCAATGGATGCAATGATCAGTTTATCACTCGGGGCTGTATACCCCTTGCCTCCCAATACATGACGGGGGATAATATAGAACCCCGCGGCCGTGACGAACCCCTTTTTCAGGAAATTCCGGCGAGAATCGTTAAATGAATTCGCATCCATGTAGCTAATGTACCAAGGCCGAATCAATTATCTTTCGGAATAGCGATATATTTTTTGCCCGACAGGATCTGCCGGACGGCCCAGAGCAGTTCGTCGGGAGCGGCATCTTTGCCAAGATATCCGGAGGCGCCGGACTGCAAAGCCCGGAAAGCATGATGTTCCTTCGTATACAAGCTTAGGATCAGCACCGGAAGAGCCGGAAAATCCTGCCGGATCTGCTGCAAGGCAAGATAGCCCCCTTTGTCCGGTTGGGGAAGATCGGAAATGATCATGTCCCAGGGTGTACCTCTCAACTTTTCCATCCATTCCTCGCCTTCTTCAATTTCTCCGATTTCCGCAGTCGGGTAGGCCTGCGTAAGAATCTGTCTGACTCCTTTCCTGATGATTGTATAATCATCAGCTAATAAAATCCTGATCATAAGTTGTCATTAAATGATAAATAGAGAAAGACAGGTCTAAAAAGGGGTGCTACCGGCGGAGCCTTAACCGGGCTTAAAGAATGACAAGATAAGTGAATTGTATAAATTTCAAGAGGACCAACACTAAGTAAATACCATTAGATTCTTTAATTTTTGACAATTGTCAACCTTGCGCCAGTGGCGCAGTGTCGAATGATCTTGTCTTGGAAAGCCGCGCCACCGCGGCCTTTATACACCGCAACAGCTTGTATCGAAAGCGGACGATCAGTGTAACATAAACGGACTCTCCCGATCGGTTCCTGATAGCTTAAAAATCTGTATATTAACATATTATACTGCTGGCACTAAACCAGCATCTGATCAGTCATGTTAAAAAGCTACTTCCGCATTGCTTGGCGCAACCTGCAAAAGAATAAGGCTTACTCGGTTATTAATATAGCCGGTCTGGCCATCGGTCTCTCCGTATTCTGGCTCCTGGCGCTCTATATCGCAGACGAACTAAGCTATGACCGGACTTCGGTCAATGCCAACCGCATTTACCGCGTCACTCATTCCGGCACCACATCCGGCGGAAGCTTCAAGCTGGCCATCACGCCCGCACTCTTCGCTCCGGCCCTGCAAAAGGACTATCCCGAAATAGAAGCCGCAGCCCGCATTGACGCCGAAGGCAATGGAACATTGATCTATGGCGACCAGAAGATAGACGTACCCGATATGCTGATGGCAGACAGTTCGGTCTTGACGGTGTTCCGGTTTCCTTTTTTGTATGGAGACCCGCTGAACGCTTTGTCGGCACCCAATTCCATTGTGCTGACCCGGACACTGGCCACAAAACTTTTCGGCCATGCGGAAGATGCCCTGAATAAATCCGTCACCATCGAACATGATGCCCCCAGCCTGGTAACAGGCATCATGGAAGACCAACCCGATAACTCGCATCTGCATTTCAGCGCCCTTCGGTCGATGCCGCCGCCTGCCACTAACGACATCCAGAACTCTTATTTGTATACGTATATCCTGCTCCGTAAGGATGCAGACATTCATCGGCTGGAAGCCAGGATGCCGCAATTTGTCGACCGCAATCTGAAGACGACGCTCGCAAAAGGGACTGAATACAGGATAGACCTGCAACCAGTGACCTCGATCCATCTGCATTCTGCCCTGGACTATGAGATCAGCCGCAACGGCGATATCCGCTACATTTGGCTTTTCTCGGCAGTAGCTCTGCTGATATTAGGCATTGCTCTTATCAATTACGTCAACCTCGCTACGGCAAGGTCATCAGTACGAATGAAAGAGATAGGGGTACGGAAAGTGATCGGCTCGGGCCGCAGCCAGCTGATGACTATGTTCCTGACGGAATCGGTCCTTTTTGCACTGCTGGCAGCCGTCATCGCCGCCTTCCTGGCCTATACGCTTCTGCCTGCCTTTAATCAACTGGCTGGAAAATCACTCAGTATCGCTCCCTACGGAATGATCCCTACCCTGTCGATGTTCGGCGGCCTGGCCGTCCTGATCGGGCTGATAGGGGGGCTTTACCCGGCTCTGTTCCTCTCCGGATTCCGCACGATCTCCTCGCTCAAAGGACAGCAAGGCAACCAATCTAATACGATACTGTTCCGCAAATCACTGGTGACCTTCCAGTTCGTCGTCACTATTTTTCTGATAGCCGGATCGTCGATCATCTACCTCCAGCTGCATTATATGCAGAACAAGGATCTCGGGTTCAACAAGGACCAGGTGCTGACCTTTCACCTGCCTAATCCCGCCGTGCGTCAGCACATCGAAGATCTGAAGACGCAGCTCCTGCAGGATCCCTCGGTGGCAGCAGCGGCTGCGGCAGGGAACCCCATCGGCAATAATGATATCGGCAACTATCTTCCCGTGCACGCCGAACAGAACGGCGCCATCACCACCGAAGGCAAACAGATCCAGAGCCTCTATGTCGATGCCGATTTTCTCTCTACGATGCAGATCTCATTAGCTGCCGGCCGCAACTTCTCAACTACTCAACCAACGGATCAGTATGGATCTGTGCTGGTGAATGAAACCATGGTGAAGGAATTGGGCTGGACGAACCCCATAGGTAAAAGACTGCAGCTGCAGATTGGCCCTGACTATAAAACAGGCATGGCGACGGTGATCGGAGTAACAAAAGATTTCAACTTCTATTCGCTGCAACATAAGCTCCAGCCGCTAATAATGGAAATGCCCCCGGTATTACGGGAAGATGATAATTTGTATGTTCGGGTAACGCCGGGTCATGTCCCGCAGGCGCTACAGCATATTGCCGCCGTATACCATCGCTTCGATCCTTCTGCAACCTTGAAATATAATTTCCTCGACGAAAATTTCTCCCTCCAGTATGCTGCGGAACGGAAGCAGGGCAAGCTGCTCCTGATCTTCACAACCCTGGCCATCATCATCGCCTGCCTGGGGCTCTTTGGACTGGTAACTTTCAGTATCGGCCAGCGGACCAGGGAGATTGGTATCCGGAAAGTGCTGGGCGCAAGCATATCAGGTATCGTCCTGCTGATATCGAAAGACCTCATCAAACCCATAGTGCTGTCAGTACTCATCAGCACGCCATTGACCTGGTACGCCATGCACCAATGGCTTCAGGGCTTTGCCTATCGGGTAGGTATTAACATTTGGATGTTCCTGGCCGCCGGCGGCGTAGCAGTACTGATCGCCGTATTGACTGTCGGCGGTAAGGCCTCACTGGCTGCCCGCGCTAATCCGGCAAAAAGTCTTAGAACGGAATAAAAAAAGGGCAGGAAACATCCTGCCCTACCGTCTATTGATTGATTACATCCCGCTCTTCATCATTTTTTCACATTTTTCTGCCTTGTCCAGATGCTGGTGCAGGGTATGCAGCGTACTATCCGCGAAAGCCCGGATATCGGCATCCGACCCGTTCTTCGATTCATCTTCAAATGCACTGATCACTTTCTTATGATCGGATACCATCATCGCCAGAAAGTCTTTATCGAATTTTTTTCCACTGTCGCCTTGCAGGTTATCGATGCTCTTCTGCGCATCAGAAGACAATGCAGAGGGCAATGTAATATTCTTTTGTGCAGCAATGGCCTTCAGCTTATCTGCTGCAGCCGTATGATCTTTCACCATCATCGCACCGTAATCTTTTACATCCTGCGCCATTCCCTTCTGCTCGGCCAACTGACCGGCCTGGATCTCGGTCATTCCCGCGACGGCGGTATTGACGGCAAAATTCTGATCCGCTGACGATACCGTTGATGGAATCGCGGCCTTACCCGTACTGTCGGCTGCGGCACTATCCATTTTTGTGGCGTTGGAATCTTTTGCGGCTGCGGCGCTATCGGATGAATTACTGTTATTACAGCCAAAGCAGGCAAAAGCCAGCATTCCTATGGCACAATACATTGATAAGTTTTTCATAAATAGCATTTTGCCTTCATAAGTTCAAAAGCTATGCCACCCCGCCGGACAACAACGGCATCGGCGTATCTGCCAGATAATAGGGCTTGTAACCGGGACGTGTATTGAACATCCATGCATGTACATGGGTGCGGACATCTTTCCACCAGCCGGAAGCATGGGCCAGATCGCCACTGCCGCTACTTTCGAAATAATCCGCTTTTGTCATCCTGACCTTGATCAACACGAGATGATCCGATGCCAGTTGCCTGATATCATCGTGAACCAGACTATTCACCTCTTCAGGATCGGTAACGATAAAGGCCTTCCCTGACACATGCAGAAAAAACTTCTTCCCTTTCCGGAAGAATTCAAGCCGCACGGGGAATTCCCGATCAAATTCATGAAGAGCCTGCAGCGGACGGGGAATAAAAAACCACATTTGCCCCAGTTCATCTACTTTGGAAATAGAAACTATCGTCGTAGCCATCCTCAGCAAAGAGGTGTTCTGGCTGAAAAATATGGCATTTTTCAAATCCTGTATTTTTTCCCGAAGAAACCGTAGATCCGATTGATTCAACATAACTGTACATTTTAACATCATTTTTCAAAATCAATACCAGTTCGTACGCCGGGAAAGAAATGACCGGATAAATGAACGGCAACGTTTCATTATCAACGGGAAAGAAGGTTGGGACGGGAATAATTACGTCGGGCTGCGGCAGACGCCGATTACCATTGACTGGGTATTCTGAGGAAATTATTGCACAAAATTAGCGCAGGTCGCTGGCATAATTTTTTAACAGCATATAACGTCAATGAACCTGAAAGAAGAACAGTGGGTCCCGTTTCTACGGGATTCTTTATTTAGCGGCCTCTGGCGACTTTGCAAAGGTGATCAGCCCACCCGCACTGTCCTCCCACTCCATGGAGGCAGATCCGTCCTCGTGCTTATCCAGGCGCCGCACAATGAATTCATCCTCATTCAATAAAAGACTACAATAGTCTCCCTCAATCGCCAAAGCGTATCGCAGCGACATCGCCTCGCCACCCTTTCTTCGGATATACAGATCCCTGTACATCCGCTCATCGCGAAGCTCCATCCCATCGATCGTAAAAGAATAGGTATCCCCATTGTCTTTTCTCAGCCAGTCACCCGGCAGGGAGATTTCCAACTCCTGCAAGTCTGTTGTGTTAATCATATTGCAATGTAATAAAAATAGCCCGCCCGGGATCTTCCGGGCAGGCTTATTTGGAGACAGATGCCGGGTCCTACGACAGACCGGGTCGGTCTTTCAATTAATGCTTGCTTTGCATGTTCGGAACCTTCCTTTGTGTTTCATCCGGATTATCATCGATCGTTACTTTTCTATCGGGTTGCTGATCCGGATGTTCAATATCTCCTTCCCTAATGTCATCACCCTGCACCCTGCTTTTCACCTTTCCGCTCTGTGGTTCCTGCTTATTACCCTGCTGCGGCTGTTGCTGCTTGTTTTTTTGATCGTTCATATAGCTGTTTTTAAGTCGTGAATAAAAACTGTTGACACTAACAAGGCTAAAAAAACAATGCCATCAACTTCCCATCTCAGGAACAGCGGCAACCAGAGGGGAAAACTTTCCCCCGCCGGCACAGAGCAGGTAGCCCCGCCTCAGAAAGGGTAACCAATTGCCAGGTTCAGCACCATATTTGAAATATCCGCGGCCTCGGGGAAATCCCATTTGTGCCCATCCGGCAACCAGGGATAGCGTACGGGTACGGCCACATCGATCCTCAGAACCAGAATGCTGAGGTCAAAACGAAGCCCTGTACCGAGTCCCACAGCTACATCCTTCAGGAAGCCCGGCGTCAGCTGACTGCCAGGCCGGCTGGTATCGGCCTTGAGGGTCCAGACGTTCCCTGCATCGACAAACAGGGCCCAGTTGACAAGAGGGGACAATTTGCCCCTGTATTCCACATTCCCCTCCAGCTTGAAGTCCCCCGGTTGGTCAGGCAGTAGCTGAGTGGTATTGGGGTTGCCGGCATAATAGCTGCCGGGACCTAACGCCCGTGATCGGAAAGCCCGGATATCATTGGTGCCGCCGGCAAAAAACTCCTTGACAAAAGGCATCGTCGTGCTATTACCATAGGCAAATCCGACCCCGCTGGTGATCCGCGAGGCCAGCATCGAATTGTCATCGAACCGGAGGTAATGCCGGAAGTCTGCCTCCAACCGGATATATTGGGCAAAAGGCACATTGAAGATATCGATCTGCTTCCCCTTATTGATATTCGCCCCCGTAACCAGTCCCAGAATATTATTCGACAGGTCTACATTGCCATTGAAATAATAGTTATTGGTATTTTTATTTGGCTTCGCCTGGGAATTGTAGTTGAAATTATAAGTAGGCCCGATAATGAATGTCTTTTCGATGGCGCGGGCCAACGTGATGTTTGTATCCAATCCCAGTTGAAAATCCGGATTGATATTGCTGGGCCGCACGTAATCGATGCCCAGTACGGTGATCGTATTTTCTGTCGTCTGGTTATTTTTAAACACATACCCGAAACTCACCTTCGATGACGTCAGCGTATATTCCGAGCTCTGGTCGAAAATATCATAATCCGCCTCGATCTTGGTCTTGGGTACATAAGCGCTGCTGGTGTTGAGATTAAAGGGGGAAATGATCCTCGGTATATAGAGGCTCAGATCGAGTCCCGCCCGCCGCACATTGACCTTTTGATTCTTTTGATTAGAGGAGCCTGAACCAGTAGAGACGCCTGAACCAGTAGAGACTAAATATTGTTCCTCGAGGCCACCATACAGTTTGGCCGTTAACAATTCCGCGCCCCTCAACAGATTACGGTGCCGCCAGTTGATCGACATTTCGGTACCTGTGGTGTTATCAGACCGCGTCAGCCCCGTGACCTCGAACTGGATGGACTTCTTTTGCGCCGGGGTCAGATAGTAAAAAGCATTTAACAGATGGCTGGAGTCATCCGATTTCAACGGGTCAAAACGTACCTTGACAAAACTGAATACACCCAGGCTGACAAGGCGGCTGAGCGAGCGGTTGTGATCGTCCCGCTTGTAAAGATCCCCCGGCTTAACCACCATCGTCCTGCTGAATATCACCGGCCGGAGAATATGAGCCGAATCGACGATATGGTAGCCCTCCGGGGTGGTATAGGCTTTCCTGAGGCTGGTGTCAGTGAGGACACCGTAGTTCGCATAAACGACCACTTCGTTGATCCGGTAGATATTCCGCGCCAGCAGGGGCGTTGCTAATTTGACTTTCAGGTGCAGGTCCACCTGGTGATTCCCGAGGGCCGAATCGACATCGGCGAAAAGATCGTCCGGACTGAAAAAATAATATCCCTTGTTCTTCAGCAGACCGTCGATGCGTGTCCTTTCGTCCTTGACCACATCCAGATCGAAACCGTCGCCTTTCTTCAACAGGGTTCCATGCTGCAGGGAATCGATGCGCCGGCTCAGCTCGTCGGAATCCGGCGGAAACGTAATATTGCGGATAGTATACCGGGTGCCAATCTGCGCGGTATATACCGCCGTCAGATGTTTGTCCTTGACAGGCATCGCGCTGAGGACGGTATCACCGAAATAACCCTTGTTTTCCAAATGGTTCTGCAGGATCTCCCTGTTCTTCTCGATTATTTTCGGAGTAGACAGTACGGGTGGTTCACCTACCTTGTATTTCAGCCAGTGCTTGAGCCCCTTCTTCTTTTTAGGCGTACCGGCTACATTATAGACCCATAGCTTGAACCGGATCCCCAAAATCTTACCGTTGAGATTCGGTCGTAGCAGTTGGTTCAAATCGGCCTTTAATTCCTTCGTCCTGCGATGCGACAAGGGTACAGAAGACTGGATCTTGACTTCATTAGCCGTATAAAGCGTCTGCCCCTCCGCAAGATGCCTGGATTCATGGCAGGCTGCCGCCATCAGCACCAGACCGATCAGGATGGAGCGCCGGATGAATGATACCAGACGATGATTCACGGCCATGCTTATTGGTTTGAAGAGGTCGCGGTGACCGGTTTAATCGTGGTTCTTTCTATCAATTTTGTTTCGGCGGAGCGATGGAAAAGTTCCTTCAGCGAATTGTAATCAAGGGTCAGGATGAAGCTAATGCCCGTCTCCACCACCTGGACTAACACTACTTCGTCGTACTGGTTCTGGCGATAGGCCCTCAGCCTGTAACGGCCGTCCTTCGACAGCCTGTAATCCACGGATACGTCGCCGGCCAGATTGCTGGCACTCTGGCCGGCGGGGCCCACGCCCATTACGTCGAAGTTACTGCCGACACTCACCTCGACCCGCTCGTTGAATAGTTTTTTGGAGACAGCTATATCCAGCTCGGTATAATCGATCTCGTTACCCGTGCTGAAATCCTGCTGGTTGTTGAGATCGAAATGGATGTTCACGCCCTTGATCAGGCTGCCGGCCAGCTGATCCAACTGGTTGGTCAGGATCTGGCTGGCACTTTGGAAAGCTAAATTGCCGACGCTTGAGTTACCCCCTGCCCCGCCCCCGGCCACGCTCTCCACGGGGTCTTCCCCGACGAACTCGTTCAAGAGCAGCAGCGCAAATACCTGTTTGTTCATTTCAGATTCCTCACCGCGTATCTGCGCCAGCCGCTGGTCGACATCCGGCCAGAGCGTCAGGATATTTGGCGGCAGGGAAATATCAAAAGTAATGTCGGGCTTCATCAACTCGCCTGACATTTTCAACGTCACAAAAAAAGGCAGTTTTTCCTTAAATTTATTCTGATCGGTCTGCGGAAGGCTCGCAATTTCATTTTGAACCAAATTATAAGAAGGAGTGGTCGCAGTATAGATGGCTGTCACGTCCATTGTCGCACTCAACGGATCGCCCGTCCACGTGATGACGCTGCCCCGCTGAATGTTGAATTGCCGTTTCAATACGCTGAGGGACAGGTTGTAACTCCCGCTGGACACTTCATAAGCCCCCGTTAGGCTGGTCTTGCCGCTCTTATCCATACCGAAGACCAGGTTGCTCCGGCCCCTGGCCGTCAGCACATCGCCGGACCGGGGATCGAGCACCACGGTAAAGACGGCATTGCTGTCGGTCTGCACGCTCAGGCTGATGTCCGCACCCTTAATAGTGGACTGCCTTGCCTTGGCCAGGAGAGCAGCCTTGTCAACCAGCGTATCGGCAGGATTGTTATGATTCACGAACCGTATTACACCTTCCCGGCCGACAACTTCGGGATCGCTGCCCTGCATGACGAAAGTAAAGTTGGTCTTCCGATTCACCTTCACATCGCCATCCACTTTAGGCGAACTCATATCGCCTTCCAGGTTTATCGCCGCATCCAGGTTGAGCATGCCATAAAACTCCCGGGTATTTTCATCGGGCGCATTGACCAGCCTGAAATTATTCGCATTGACGGAGATGTCGAATTTGTAATCCCGGTAGTCATGCGTATAGACGTTCCCGTCGATAACCAACTTGTTGCCGGCGGAATCCAGCAGCGTAAACTGGCTGAAGTTGAAACCATCTTCATCAAATTCGATATTATCCTTTGACAGCTTTAGCGGCTCTCCGGAGATCGCCGGAGTGATCATGCTGCTGTCGAAATGCAGGTTACCCTTCAGCAGCGGCTTTTCCAGCGTGCCGGTGATCGCCAGCTGCCCTTTCAGATAGCCTTTCATGTCCTCTGCTTCCCCATTGGCTACCTGGTTGAAGGCGGCCAGGTTCAGCTGCCCCAGGTTGAGCTGAAGGTTCATTTTACCTGACCCGGTATAATATTCCCCTTTAATCTTCAAATCATTTTTGTTACCTTCCAATGAAATATCAGCGGCCAATGCACTGTCTTTTTCATTGTCCACCTTTAGCGTCAGATCACCCAGGGTATCTGTCTTATAGGAAAGCTTGTGAACCAGCAGATCGGACGTGAACACCGGATGCGTCATCAAATTTTTGATCTCTGCGGTGCCATTCAGGGTACCATCCACCAACAACGAATCCTGGTCCGCCAGATGGCTGAGCATCCCCAGGCTAAAGCTGGCAAAGCGCACCTGGATGGGGGATGCAGACGAAGCCCCGGTATTGTTGACAGACAGCGAATCATTGTTATGGCTGATGGCAACATTGTGAAAGAGAATACCGGTGGAATCATATCGCACATAGTTATCTTTGCTTGCCTGCCAGCGATCATAATTCAATAGCAGACTGTCGGCATTGAAAATGAATTTCACGCCTCCCGGCAACTGGTCGGCCGTGCCGGCAAACCGGAACCTGTCCTTCCCTTTGTCATCTTGCAGTACCACTGCCGTCGTCAGCTGGTTATCGTGCAGTTGCCCGGCCACATACGTCTTGTGAAGCTCGAAGCCGCTGCCGGACCCGCCATCGACCTGCAGATCATAGGCCAGCCGCCCATCCCTGGTGCCCGCGGTCAGCTCGGGATGATCGAATATCTGGCTGCCAAGCTGCAGATGAGGCGATGCCAGATGTACCTGCAAGTCATTTTTGTCGCTGTTAAAGCTCATCAGCATGCCCAGGCTATCTGTCCCTTTCAACGACGGCATATAGGCCAGTACAAGGGGCGAAGTCCGGAAATGCAGCTGCAATGTCCAGTCCTGCGCAGCAAAGACAGAATCCGTCACCTTGTTGAGACGATAATAATGGTTGATCACATGCTCCAGCGCCTGTGCCGTCTCGGTCAGCTTATACCTGCCCTTCCAGTCCAGATCGACCATTTCCGTATGCAGCTGGATGTCCTCGATATTGTCCTGTCGCGCGGCTATCAGCACGACGCTATCGGTCTTTAGCGTCTTGTTGCCTTCCAGCATCCGTACCCCGGTCACTTTGAGGGTACCCTGTAGCGAATCAGGATTCGTACTGGCAAAATCCGCACCGATATGCCCCCGGAACTGCAATGTATCCTGTACAAAATGCAGCGCATACAGGTCCAGTGTATCGATCTGCCAGTCGAGCTTCAGCGCAGGAAATTTTTGCGCCAGATCGGCCGTGGCGTGCAGTTCAAAGCGGACTGCCGTATCATTGATAGCCGCTTGCAGCGTGGCCTGCTGGTTGGCCACCGAGCCGTCGAACGAAAAATCGGTGTACCTGTATTGCCGTATGGTCGCTGCGGCTACATGTCCGCTGAAAACAGCATTGGCGCTGTGAAGATCGAGCCCCTGACCTTTGACGGTGATATCGGCCGTGACGGCCCCCCATTGCAGGCTGTCTTGTAAGATCTTGCCGAGTTGCAGGGCTTTGGTCTTCAGGTCGAGATCATAGACAGCGGCGGTCGTCGACCGGATATTCCGCGCCCAGCCTTTCAGCATGATCGTCCCGGAAGACGTTTGCAGCACCAGGTCCGGCTGCATCGCATCCATCCCCCCATTCAGGCGCCCCGTCAAATTGAAATGATCGGGAAGAGTAATGTTAGCAGGCAATGTTCCCTTGGGCAACAGGCTGACGAGCGCTGCCCGACTGCCGGAAATACGCCGGATCTGCAGCGCCGTCTGTATCCGCTTGACATCGAAAGGGTGCAGAACCCGGCCCGCTACGTCCAGCCGCAGATCCTGAACCCCGCTGACCTGCAGAACAGGAACAGTCAGAGCATCGAAATTCCCACTGACCCGCGCATTGACCTGCCAGATCTCATTAGGACGGCTGAACAGTGGTTGACTGCGAAGGAAGGGAGCGAAAGTCAGGATATCCTTAACCTGTACCCGGCTCCCGGACAGGTCCAGATCGACCAGCGTCCTGGCCGGATCCTTCATCATCCCGGCGAGAGACGTATATTGCATCGAGGCATTGCGTTGCAGCAATGTCCCCGGTGTCTGCAGCAGTAAGTCGCTCAGGAGGGCCCGGTGGTCGGAATAAAAAAATCGCGTCTGCAGCCGCATCAGCCGAAAGCCGGATTGTTCCGTCAAACTGCCTTGTGCGATCGCTCCACTAATGCTGTCAGTCGAATAATTCAGGTTGCTGGCGGCTAAGGTCAGGCGGCTGACCGCCAGGTGAGCGTAGTCCATACCAGCTTTTTGCCGCGGCTGGTTGTCGTCATCGAACTGGATATTGTCGCCATTGAGACGCACCGAGCCCGCCAGGACACGCCAGCCGGACGTATCGACCGCCGCAGCAGCCAAATTCGCCTTCGCAGCTGCAACGGTCCCTTTGGTCGCCGAAGCGCCTCGCGAAGGCGACCTTACCCCCTTGGGCGCCTTACCCAGCCTGACCGCCGTACTGGTGCTATCTAATTGAAAATCTTTTACTTGAACAACCTCTTTTTCGACGTCGAGCTGTTGAATATTCGCAACCAACCTGCCCAGCGTCAGATCAACCGCCGTACTGGCCGCCGGCACCCCTGCCAGCGACTGACCCTGCCTGATCCTCGCCCGCATCCCCTCCACTTCGAATGTCGGAATCCCAAAACGGAGATGATCAAGGTCAATAGTATCTAAACGCGCCAAGCTATGGCCGATCCAAACCTCCATATTACTTCCCGTGACGGTGTCCCTATATACAAAGCGTATTTTGTCCATCCCCAGCTCCCGCACCCCTATTTTCATCGGCGACCCCGACGTTTTCGCCGGCTGCGGCGATGGCGGCCCTGAAAACGCATCCACGATGTACTGGAAATTGAAAGCGGTATCCGGCAACTGCCGCCTGATCTTGACGGTCACATTCCCCAACCCTATCTTGTCGATATCGAGATTGTTGTGCAGCAACCCCAGCATCCGGAACTGCACATCGATCAACCCGGCCGATAACAACGTATCCCGCTGCCGGTCCTCGATATACACGTCCTTCAATGTCACCCGCCGGAAGAAAACAATGGACAGATCGCCGATCCGGACCGGCGTCTTCAGCTTCCGGGAAAGATAGGTCTCGGCCTTCCCCCTGATGATATTCTGGATAAAAGGGGTCTGAATGAGGAAAAAAACGATCAGCAAGATAATGACAACCGTGAGCAAGGTTCTCAATAATACCCTCACCAACCGACGAAAAAAGGATCTTTTAGGAACTACGGGTTGGCTTTTAGGCATAGATTATACTTCTGAATAATATTTAAGTTAACGCATTAACCCTGATATGACAAAATACAGACCAATTACCCGCGGAAACTTTAAAACATGCCTCTTTCACTTGTAAAGCTGAAAACATTGTCCTTCAATGAATTTGTTCAGTTTTTTCCCCATATACGTATCGTTTTTTCTACACGCAAATGCAGTACGCCGTTGCATCGTGTTGATTTATGGCTGAAGAATTTCTGGCTTTTGATTTGTCATACCCTTCCTACATAAAATATGGGTATTATGCTGAAGCAAGTGCAAACGCAAAAGCAGCAACACACGATCCTGCCACAGCAGATCGAATTATTAAACCTCTTTCATCTCAATACCCTGGAACTCCAGCAACGGATTCAAGATGAGCTCAACGAGAATCCCGCACTGGAAGAGTTGTCTTCCGGCGATGATGACGCATCGGATAAATTCTCCAAGGAAACCGTCCAGGATTTTCAAAATTGGGAGGAATATGGCTATGACGATATTCCTGACTATAAAACGGAATACAATAATTACATCAATACCGAAAAGGTACCGGAAAAACCGATTGCCGAAATCACCGATTTCCGGGAAGAATTGAAGCGGCAGTGCCGGTATCTCGAGGTGCCGGAAGAAAAACTACCCATGTTGGATTTCCTGATTGACTCCATTAATGAGAACGGATTTCTTGAACAGGACCTGGATGAACTGGCCTCGGAGATTTCCTTCAAACGCAAAACCTGGGTCGAACCGGAAGAACTGGAAGAATCCCTCCAACTGATCCGGAAACTCGAGCCCATCGGCGCGGGATGCCGGACGGTGCAGGAATATATGCTGCTGCAGCTAAAGAATATGAACACCAAACAACCCGACGTTAGAACGGCCATCCGGTTGCTGGAAGATCATTTTCATGACCTGCGGACTGCCAATCTGGATAAGCTGAAAAAACAGCTGGGACTGGAAGACGATGAGATCCGAATCGTGCTGAACCTGCTGGCTCATCTGAGCACCCGCCCCTTCAACCCGGAGACCAGCGCCATGCAGGCAAATCCCTCTATCCTGCCGGATTTTGTTGTGCTGGATGAAGGCGATACGCTGGAACTGGCCTTGTATCGCCAACGCTCGTCAAACCTTCATATCAGCCAGTCCTGGATGGAAATGGTGCAACATTCTGCCCAAAATGCCTCTATCGATAAAGCAGCCAAACAATACCTCCGTAGTAAGCTGTCATCGGCCCAATGGTTCATCAACGCGATCCAGCAACGGGAGTCTAACATGCTGAAGATCATGCAGGCAATCGTCGATATGCAATACGAATATTTCAAATACGGCGACATTCTCCTGCTTCGGCCCATGAAGCTGAAAGATATCGCAGATCGCGTAAAGGTGGATATTTCGACGGTGTCAAGGCTAACCTGCAACAAATACGCAGAAACGCCTTTCGGCACGATCCTCCTGAAAGACCTGTTCACCGAAGGAATTGTCAACCAGGAAGGTAATAATATCAGCAACAAGGTGATCCAGAACATCATCAGCGAAGTGATCCAGACGGAAGACAAAAAGACCCCCTACACAGACCGGCAGCTGGTAACGATCCTCGCAGAAAAAGGCTATACGATCGCCCGGAGGACAGTAGCCAAATACCGCGAGCTCATGAATATTCCGGTTGCCCAGGTCCGGGGACTGTGGAATTAAATTTTGTAAAATTCATCATATGAGATCGATATGGACAGGAGCCATCGGCTTCGGCCTGGTCAATATCCCCATTAAAATGTACAGCGCCGTTCAGGGCAGCGAGCTGGACCTCGATATGCTGGACAAGAAAGATAACGCCAACATTAAATTCAAGCGGGTCAATGAGCATACAGGCAAGGAAGTAGCCTGGGAAAATATCGTGAAAGGATATAAGCTGGATGACCGCTATATCGTATTGACGGATGAAGATTTTGAGAAAGCAAGCCCGGAGAAATCGAAGATCATCACGATAGAAGAATTTGTCGATGAACAGGAGATCGACGGGATGTACTATGAAACCCCGTATTACCTCGAACCGGAAAAATCCGGCGCAAAAGCGTATGCCTTGCTACGTGATGCCCTACAAAAGACAGGCAAGGTCGGGTTCGGCAGCTTTGTCATGAGAAACAAAGAAGGGCTGATCCTCATCAAGCCGAAAGAAGACGTAATAGTGCTCAACCGCATCCGCTGGGCCCAGGAGATCCGGCCCACGGAAGAACTCAATATCCCCAAAGCAACCAGCAAGCCCGCGGAAATGAAAATGGCGATTGAGCTGATCAATCAACTGTCAGGATCTTTCGACATCGATAAATATAAAGACACGTATACTGACGAACTGATGAAATTGATCAAGGCGAAGGCTAAAGGCGTCAAACAGTCAAAACCTGTGATGAAAGTAGTGCACCGGGCAGGCAAAGATTTGTTGTCCCAACTGAAGGCCAGCCTGCAGGGTAGCAAGCGCCGCGTATCTTAGAGTCGCCGTACCCTCGCCATCCGCCCACCGCCCTGCTAAGCCACCGCATCGTCTGATAACTCCCGCGCTTCCCTTTTCAGGATAAAGACGGCATTGTCGTTTGGCTTTATCCCCCCGCCGTATCTGATGGCATACGCTTTGGTAAACTCCGCCCCGAAATAAAGGATCATAGATGAATAGTAGACCCAGGTCAGGATCACCATGATCGAGGCCGCCGCTCCATACATGAGGCCGATATTAGAATGGCCCAGGTATATACTGATCAGCAGTTTTCCGATCATGAAAAGCATCCCGGTGAAAAAAGCCCCGATGAAAGCGTCTTTCCAGGCAATAATGGCGTCGGGAAGGATGCGGAAGATGATCATGAACAATAGAATAGTAACCGCCAGTATAAGCGCAAGATTGAGGGCGTAAAAAAAATACACCGTCAGATGCGAGAAATGATTTTTCAGGAAATCGCTCAACAGATCCATCAGCGAATTAAGCACCAGCGATACCATTGAAATGAATCCGAATGCCACTATCAGCGAAAAAGAGATCAATCTGCTTATCAAAAGGTACAGCCAGCCTTTCTTCGGTTTGGCCTGTATGGACCACATGTAATTGATCGATCCCTGTATTTCGGTGAAAACCCCCGTTGCGCTGATCAGCAGAACGATGCCCCCAAAGATCACCCCTACGACCGAATGTTTGGATTCCTGGATATATTTGATGATATCCTGTACCTGCAACGCCGCCGGACCACCGACAAGATCCTTGATCTGCAGGTAAATTTTCCCTTCGACAGCCTGTTCACCCCAGAAGATACCCGCCAGGGAAATAACGACGATCAATAGGGGACCAATGGAAAAGATCATGGAAAAAGAAAGGGAAGCCGCGAGCTTGAAGGCATTGTCGTTGTTGAAATCAATCGCTGCCTTCTTGATGGAGGGCCAGCCGGCTCGTAATATCGACTTCTTCATACTGATTATTATAAGGAAGACCATGCCAGTTTACATCGCGACAGGCGCTCCCGCCCGATCGCCCTTTTTGTAGACTTTCTTCCCCATTCCAGGCCGATCCTGGCCTCTTAATCGCTTCAAAAAAACTGGCAAGCATTTTTCTCTATATGAAAAGACTCAATCAAAAAAATTCCTGACACTAAAAATTTAAAAATCTATGAGCGGTCTATTGTATTTAATTGCAGTCATCCTTTTGATAGGTTGGCTTCTTGGCGTCTTCGTATATAGTGTGGGTGGTCTGATACATATTCTCATCGTTTTAGCGGTTATTTCACTGATACTGGGTATAATCAGAAGAGCTTGAATGTTATTTCGGGGTAAGAAGGACCTGTCGATGACAAGTCC
This sequence comes from Puia dinghuensis, assembly GCA_026225275.1. Classification (GTDB taxonomy): domain Bacteria; phylum Bacteroidota; class Bacteroidia; order Chitinophagales; family Chitinophagaceae; genus Puia; species Puia dinghuensis_B. The sequence continues at coordinate 32,940 of JAMFSL010000266.1, read as the reverse complement.
TGACGAATAGGGCCGGTCTGTAGACCGGCTATTTTTTTGCAATGTTCCGCCGCAGGATTTTCATGAGTCCATCCCTACCGCCTCCTTGATATAATGATTGACCATTCCGCTATCGATACTTTTCCTGTTGCCATCGTCGTCGTAGTATTGAAATAATTCCCTTCCCGGAATATCGCGACATTGACTTACCGCACGGGCAAGCCGCCTGTTCAACAGCGTAATGTCCTGATGGACGCCTTTTTTACCGATAAAGGAAAAGACCATCTTATCGCCCGAAATGGTGACATGCCTGTTCTTTAGGGTCGTCAGTCCGTAGGAACCGTATATCTTTTCATATTCACTATATATGGCCATTTTCAACAGTACATATCCATACCTTCCCCCAGGCAGGTGGAATGACAAGTCCCCGGATCCTTTTGATCACCTGCTGATCGCTCACATAGACCAGGTGAGCATACAAAGCTGCCCTTTCATAGTCCCGGTCGGCCTGCAGGATTTCCTTATGTGTCAAAGCATGAGTGGCTGACATGCGCATGGAAATAAAAAGACAATGATCAAAAAAAGCCATCCCGGGGAACCGGGATGGCGTCCATTAACCTAAACCTCTATCGCACAATTTTAATAATAGTCCAGTTGTTGCTTAAAAAGTTATGCCAGGGGATGACTTCCACACAATTTTCTCATAATTGGCTTAAACCTTGTAACTTAAGATCCAATTCTTCCAATCTTTTTTCTATGCCGGATGGATTCTTCGATCGTTTTAACCAATTACCCGACCTGGTATTCGACTGCTTACTCGCAGCAATAGCCATCGTCATCGGCCTGGTCCTCAAATTCATCTTGTCCCTGTTGTTGCGGAAAAAGCCCAAAGACGGCAGACCAGCCTTCTCTTTCAGCCGTAGCATGCTGAATCGGCTGGGCCAGCCCTTCAGCTATTTCCTTCCCCTGCTCGCCTTTAATTTTCTGTTGCCGTTCATGAAGATGAGGACGAACATTGCCCCCGTGCTGAACAAGACGGTGGAGATCCTCCTGACGATCTCCTTTGCCAGTGTGCTGATCTCAGTCGTCAAAGTTTTCGAGGACTATATCTACCATACTTTCGACATTCAGAAAGCCGACAATCTGAGGGAAAGAAAGATCCGCACCCAATTGCAGTTCATCCGGCGGATAGCCATCGGCCTCATCGTCATCCTGGCAATCTGTGTCATCCTGCTGAGCTTTAATAACCTCCGAAAGATCGGAACAGGACTGCTGACAGGCGTCGGAGTAGGCGGTATCATCATCGGCTTTGCAGCCCAGAAATCACTGGGCAACTTCCTCGCCGGCTTCCAGATCGCTTTTACCCAGCCCTTGCGGATCGACGATGTACTGGTGGTTGAGGGAGAATGGGGACGGGTAGAAGAAATTACCCTGAGCTATGTCGTACTCAGGATCTGGGACGAGCGCAGGCTGATCCTCCCTATCAATTATTTCGTTGAAAAACCATTTCAAAACTGGACCCGGAACACCGCCGATATCCTGGGCACGGTATTCATCTATCTCGATTATACCATGCCACTGGAGCCACTACGCCAGGAACTGACGCGGTTGCTGGACGGCGATCCCCTGTGGGACCATCGTGTCAATGTATTGCAGGTCACCAATGCCACCGATCGGACGATTGAAGTAAGGGCACTGATGAGTGCCCCCAATTCCAGCGATGCCTTCGACCTCCGCTGCCATATCCGCGAAGGATTGATCAGGTTCGTACAACAACATTACCCCGATAGCCTCCCGCTGGTACGGCTCTCGCCACAGACCGGCATCACCCCCACCACCACACCAGGCACCATCCTTACAAATCCGGGTTGACATCCCGCTCGTCATCGTCGTTATTATCGCTCAAACTGTAGTCTTCATTCTCCTCATCCTCATCGATATCATCATCGCTTTCCCTGGGAACATCCAGGTCATCGGCAGAAAGATCGTCGTTACGCTCATTCCCAAAGCTCTTCTCATTCAGCGGCGTACCGTCTTCATCGGTACTATCCAGTAAGCCCGTCCGCAGACTCTCATCCTCGCTATCATCCCGCCGCCGGTCGATGGAGCCCAGCATAGTCTTCTCATCTTTTGAGACATTGGATTCCACATTGGATCTTCCATCCAACCGCAGATCATCATCCCCGTCTTCGAGGATATCATCCCCCTCTTCATCATCGGAAGATGCCGTGGTATCCGCCAATTCGCCCAGCCGCGGCGCCTTGATATGCTCCTGACCCGGAATATCGCTGACCTCCGGAAGGTCGATGGTATTTTTATCCTTCTTTGCCATGTTTAGTTGTTTTAGACACTAAAGTTATTGAAATTATTACTGGACAAAGCATTAACTATGTTACCGGGCCGGACACGAATGACTGCTTCCGGATGGGGTCCCCCGGGCGGTGTCGGCGGTCTGGGAGCTGCTCTCGGCGGCGGCGGGATACAGCCATGGACCATAAAACCCAATAGAATCACAAGTATATAAAGCACCAGCCAATGTGGCTGAAAGTAGTCGAACTTCTTGTTATCGGTATTTTGCATCGCTTTTCGTTTCGGGTAGAATTGCAATAAGAATGCCCGCATACCCCCTTTCTCCGGAAAATAGAATTTGATGAAATTTCCGCTAAATCGAATGAGCAATTACAAATGACGAAAACCTATATTCGTTAGTTGATTATTTTAAAAAGAGTAAAGATTACCATTAAAAATCAATCAATTCTCCATGAACAATAAGACTCATATTTAGAATTGAGCTAATTTCGTTGTAGGATAAGGTCTAAATTCGAGTCGACTCACAACCCTGCTTTTTCAAGCAGGGTTTTTCTTTGATCGCCGAAGCCTCGGCGAAGGAGATCTGGTCGCCGAAGCCTTGGCGTAGGAGACTATTCCGAATACGCCATCGACCCCGCCGGCTGAAAATTAAAATACTGCCGCGCATTATAATAGCATATATCCCTGATCACCTTCCCGATCCACTCTATATCGTCAGGCAATTCCCCATTCGTGATTTCCTCCCCAAACAACTGGCATAAAATGCGCCGGAAGTACTCATGCCGCGGATAAGACAGAAAACTGCGGGAATCGGTCAACATCCCGACAAACCGACTCACCATCCCCATATTGGACAAGGTATTGATCTGCCGTATCATGCCGTCTTTCTGATCGAGGAACCACCAGGCAGAACCAAACTGCACCTTCCCAGCCACAGATCCATCGTTAAAATTACCTATCATGGTGGCCATCAGTTCGTTATCCGCCGGATTGAGATTGTAAAGAATGGTCCGCGCCAGCTTGTCCTCTTTATCGAGCCTGTCGAGGAATCGGGCCAACGCCCTCCCCTGTGAAAAATCACCGATGGAATCCCAGCCGGTATCAGGACCCAACCGCTGCGTCATCCGGCTGTTATTGTTACGCAAAGCCCCCAGATGGAATTGCTGTACCCAGCCCTTCGCCCAATCCCACTCGGCAAAATGCACCAGCATGGCAGATTTGAATTTCCGCCGCTCCATGTCGTTCAGTTCCTTCCCAGCCCTTACTTTATTGAAAATGGTCTCCACCTCCCAACCGGTGAACTCTTCAGCATACATTTCCTCTAATCCATGATCGGAGACGGTACACCCCATCGCAGCGAAAAAGTCATGGCGGTTCTCCAGCGCAAAAAGATAGTCGTTGAAATTGGAGATGGCCACATTGGTCGCCGCCTCCAGCCGCTTGATATACCCGTTGAAGGTGATAGGATTGTCTACATTCATGGCATTGTCCGGCCGGAAAGCTGGCAAAATGGGAATCTCAAACCCATCCTGCTTCAGCTGCCGGTGATGCTCCAGCGTATCGACAGGATCATCAGTCGTGCAAATGGTCTGCACATTCATTTTCCGGAGCAGGTTACGCACGGAATATTCCTTGGTCTGCAATTGGGCACAGCAAGAGTCATATATTTTTTTGGCGGTGCGGCCATTCAGGATGTCTGTCACATCGAAATACCGCTGTAGTTCCAGATGCGTCCAATGATACAACGGATTCCTCAAAGTATAAGGTACGGTCTCCGCCCATTTCTGAAACTTCTCCCAGTCGGAGCTTCCACCCGTAATGAACCCCTCTTCCACCCCGTTGGTGCGCATGGCCCGCCATTTATAATGATCCCCATATAGCCATGCCTGTGTCACATTTTCAAATTGATGATCGGCCGCTATCTGCTGCGGCGGTAAATGACAGTGATAATCGATGATCGGCATTTCCTTGGCATACTCATGGTAGAGCCTTTGGGCTGCTTCGGTGCCCAGCAGAAAATTTTCATCTAAAAACTTTTTCATCTTGACGTTTTTTTAACCATTAATCAATCCGCGCCTGCAACAGCAACCATTGCACCCAGTCACGGGCAGCATTGTAGTTCTCATAATCTGCCGGCAGCTTTCGTCCATCGGTATATTCGTTATAGAACCAGGGATCACCCACCGCAAACACCGTCCCCTTGCCCACTCTCGCAATAGCCATGATCACATGACCACTATCGGAATAATAGGCCTGAGCAGGAGGATTCAACTGCAGGGTGCTCAATTCCTTTATGTAAATTTTCTTAGTTGTTTTGAATATGCCATCCTGTACTGTCATGGGAAAGGCCCCCATAGCATAATTATTTCCGGTCACCTTGTGATAATCGTCATAATTGAAATGAATCCCGAATGTTCCGGCCAGCACATTAAAATGGGTGAATTCCGCATTAGCCGAATCGTTGCTCATCAGCACCAGCACCCCGCCCGCCTTTACCCAGTCATCGATGCTGCTTATCCCTGCGGCATCGGGATAATGGGGCGCAGGCACCTCTCTCTCATCATCCGGGTCGACAATGATATAGACACCCGCATGCTTCAGATTATCCGCCGTAGGCGCCACCGGCAGACTGTCGGTATGCGCTCCATACTGCCTGAACAACTGCCCCAGTATCGAGAATCCATTGTTGGTCTTATCTTCCCACGTATAGTGCCACCGTATGGATGCACCGGTAATATCCTTCCGGTGTTCATTGTTGAAATAATAATCCAGCATAACGGTTTTCTGTTTCGGCCGGAATGAAGTGTACAATTCATCGGTCGCTACCGCAGCCAGTAAAAAGACCCCGATGCCTTTGGGATCGTTGACGGCCACCTTCTCGCCGGTATAGTAGGCATAGCTGCCATCCCGGTAAGGATTACCGCCGAGACCGCTGACACTCACTGTCCCCTGAAGAGTAGTGACACTGTCCGCTCCCATACGGATATCCTGGCTGACGAGTCCCCGATAGCCCTTTTCGGCCAGACTCCTGTAAGTCGCCGGTAAATAGCCCTCCCGGACCCCACGGGCCAATGTATAAACAAACATCGCGCTCGCCGAAGCCTCCAAATAATTACCCGCCTGCCCCGGCCGGTCCAGGATATCCCACCAAAGCCCCGTCGCCGGGTCCTGCACATTCCGGATGGCAGCGGCATAACGCTGCAGGATCGCCAGCAAAGTATCCCGGCCTGTATCATAGGCCGGAAACTGATCCAACGCATCGACCAACGCCATCCCATACCACCCCATCGCCCGGCCCCAGAAATTAGGCGAATGGCCGCTAGTCGCATCGGCCGTCTTCACCGCCCACTTCTCCTTCCCGGATCCGTCCCAGCCGTGATACAATAGTCCCGTCCGCGGATCGCGGACATGTCGCTCGATAGCCGCAAACTGGCGGGTGATATCACCGAAGACACTATCCTCATGAAACAGCGCAGCGTATTGCGCATCGAAAGGCAGCGCCATATAGATCCCATCCAGCCACACCTGCCCCGTATATCTCTTTTTATGCCAGAAACTGCCCTCCGCTGTGCGGGGCTGGTCCCTCAGCTGTTGCCGTAGCCGTATGGCCGCCTTATAATATTTCTCCTGTGACGTCACTTCATACAGCGACAACAGCAGCCTGCCGCATAGGATATTGTCCAGACTGTAGTCCTCCTGCTTATAAGTCAGGATATTCCCCTCCTTGTCCACCAGCCTGTCGACCTGGTGCCGGACATAATTGACATAACGCGCATCCCCGGTGCTGTACCAAAGCTTCATCATCCCCAGCCAGACCACACCCTCTTCGTAGGTCCACCTGGCGGGCTTGATTTCACTCGACCCTCCCACGGAGTTCCCCACCGCAGCACTGTCTTTCCAGATATCCATCGTAGTCGTAGCCAGGCGAATAGCCGTAGCAACAGGCCGCACATAAGCCGGCGGCCGCTTCCGAAGCACCCGGCCGCCAGGACGCACTACCTGCCCAAATCCTGTCACACCGCTCATCAGGACAAGAATAATGATCATAGTACGGATCACACGATGTTTCTTCATAACACTATTTTATTGTTGAGACTCCTTTTCCGGATCCCATTTATCCCTGAAGACCCAATGTGGGTTGATCCCGGCTGCATCGGGAGCACCCGGCGCACTGGCCAGATTGTCGGCATACCAGCCATAATCCGTTCCTTGTTTATGACAGTCATAATAATAAACTCTCCGCCCCCACCGGATAACATTCGTCGTCGGTACAAGATAGATATCCTGGTCGGCCATGTTGGCGGCAAAGCGGCATTTGATCAGGTAGAACTGGGCGTCCTTGTGATAACGCCCCAGTTTGAACCCATCGTAACCTGAAAAATAACAATCCTTGAGTACGGTCCGGGAGTCAGGGTCGGCGGAACCGTCATGCCAGATACAGGCCGGCCCGTCGTCGGCAATGAAGGTACAATGTTCGGCATACGCCCACCCACGCGGACAATAAAAATCGACGCCGCCTTCCATGATACAGTCCTTGAAATAAAACAATCCCGCTCCCACATTCCACGGACTCACGGTATCGCCGCCATAGGCCTTCAGAATACAATTGATCACCTTCAGCCGCGTGGTCTGAAACGACCGGAGCGCCATCTGATGCCCCTGCCTGGCGATGGTCTTACGATGGGTTACGCTATCGGCCGCACAATCGATAACCGTTTGTTGGGGAGTATTGTCAAAGCCATAACTGTTGACGATGGTCAGATTCTTCACCGTGATATCACTGCCCCGGAGATTAATGGTCGCAACACCCCAGTCGTCAGGATGGTCGCAACGCCAGGCATCCCGCGCCAGCGCAAAACTAAGGGTCGTCTGATCCTTATCTTCCCCCTCGAGGACCAGGTTATTTTTCTCAATGAATATCTTTTCCCGATAGGTCCCCTTTCGGATGAAGATGACACGCGGCGTAACAGCATCGTTCGGCAGACTGTTGATAGCCTCCTGAATAGTGCGATAATCCCCATGCCCCATGGCATCCACCACGATGCGGGTCATTTGTGCCTCCGCCCGACAGCTCAATAAGACAAATATGATATATGTAAAATATTCCCTCATACTTACCGGAAAGGCACTATCTTTTTTTCTTTCACGCTTTCATAGGCTTTTTCAATGACCCGGATGATCCTGACCGCTTCTTCCGCCGTCACAGGTAACGGTTTGCCGTTGCGGATAGCCTCATATACCCCCGTGAAAAAGTCCATATAATTTCCGCGCTCGGTCTCGACATATTCCCGGATAACCTTCCCGTCGATTTCCGTATGCAGCAGCCCGCATTCGGTTTTCGGTTCTACACCCCAGTCCTCGCCGCCGGGCATCTCTCCCGCCAGCAGATGCCGTTCCTGCACATCCGTCCTCGTTTTAAGAAAAGTGCCCAGATGACCGAAAATACTGTAGGCCGGCAGCGGCTCGCGCACCAGGTAGCTCGACTTGATGCGGACCCTGAGCCCCGGATAAAACAGGAGGAGTTCCATATAGTCGTCCACTTTGGAGTTGTTACGGATAATGAAAAGGTCCGCAAAGACTGCTTCGGGATCGCCAAACAACTGCAGCGCCTGATCGACCATATGGGACCCCAGATCATACAGCAATCCCGTGCCGGGGCCAGGGGTCTCCTTATGCACCTTCGGGCTCAGCGTAGGAGTGAACCGGTCATAATGTAATTCGGCTTCTACGATCTTTCCCAATACTCCCGAATCCACTATTCTTTTGACAGTGCGGTAATCGCTGTCGAAACGACGGCTCTGGTAGGACGTTATCTTTTTCCCGGTCTCTTTCGCCAGCGCGATCAGCTCGAGCCCCTCTTTTTCCGTGACGGTAAATGGCTTTTCCAGGATCACATGTTTCCCGGCCAGCATCGCCTTCTTCGCATAATCAAAATGTGTGTAATTGGGCGTATTGACGACGACCAGTTCCACCTCATCGTCCGCCAGCAGCTCTTCCAGCGTACGGCAGACCTTTATCGAAGGATAAATTTGCTTCGCCAGGTTCTTTTCCCTTTCCCATACCGAGTATAACTGGAAGGCAGCACTGACATGCAAAAAAGGCGCATGAAATACACGTCCCGACATTCCGAATGAACATATAGCCGTCTTGATAGGTATCATATACATCAATTTAATTGCAGGGTCTGTTCGACAGCTCCATATTGGAAAACTGCCTTGCGGACTGCCTGCGAATCATCGGTACCCGTTACCTTGATGTCGGAGCTCTTATCACCGTTGATGCTGAAAAGCAACGCCGCCCCTTTATTATAGCCGATATGATCGAACGTTAGCTGGCTGCTGTTCTCTACATAAATGACCGGATTGGTATCACTCGTCACCAGCCGGATATTGGCCAGGTGAATCCCCCGGGCCTCCGCCAGCTCCGCGCCTTTAGCAGCTTTTAGCACCATGTTGTCCAGATAAATATCACTAATATTCATCTCCGGCAGTCCACGTACAAATATACCTTCTTCAGCGCCATCACACACAATATTGCTGATATGAATATCGCGGAACCGGGGCGTGCCTTCTGTCACCGGCGGCACATCGGCTTTGGCAACGCCGGAATACACATCCGCGATAGAAGGCGGTTTGGCAAAATAATACATGTCGAGAAAAATGGCCTGGTGCACGATATTGCGCATGCTGATATTCTTCACATAGATCTTCTCCACAACCCCGCCTCTCCCCCTCACGGTCTTGAACCGCAGGCCGATATCGGTGCCGATAAACGAACAATCATACACAAAGATATTCCTGGCCCCTCCCGACATCTCGCTGCCGATCACAAAACCGCCATGCGCACGGTAGACGATATCATTGCGCACGATCATATTCTCCGTGGGCTGACCTCTCTTACGCCCTTCCTCGTCCCGGCCGGACTTGACACAGATACCGTCATCCCCCGCATCGAAAGTGCTGTTCTCCAACAGTACATTCTTGCAGGATTCGACATCTATTCCATCGCCGTTAGCCGCATTCCAGGGATTGCGGACATGTACGTCATGCACGGTGAGGTTGTCGCACATTAGCGTATGCAGACACCAGGCCGGAGAATTTTGAAAGCTCGGGCCATCCAGCAGCACCCGCTTACAATGGGTCAATACCAGCAGGTTGGGCCGGAGAAAATCCCTGATATCCTGGAAATCGCCGGTCGACATCCCAGGCCTGAGCACCCCCGCATCCTTTGTTTTATACCCTTTCAGCGACGCGGCGGACGGAAACCAGGTCTTGCCATCTTCGGTTAACACGCCGCCGGAAGCAACCTTCGCCCGCCACTCTCCTTCGGTCAGTTTGTCTTTGGCAATCCAACGCCAGGCATCGCCGTTGCCATCGATGATACCTGTACCCGTGATGGCGACATCCTCAAGGTCTGTCCCCGACAACGGCGACTGGCAACGCGCTGCCGGATGCCCTTCCCAGTTGCCCGCCACAATGGGATACTGATCGAAGTCAGTCGTGAATTGCAGGATGGCCGCCCGGTCGATATGCAGGTTCACATGGGACCGGAGCACGATCGGTCCGGTGCTCCATAGCCCATGCGGCACCAACACCACTCCCCCGCCCTTCCGGCTGCAATCGGCAATAGCCTCATTGATCGCTTTTGTATTGAGCGTGACGCCATCGGGTATGGCCCCGTACCGAATAATCGAAAACGTATCTTTTCCAAACACAGGCCGCACAATTGTCGGCAGATGATCCCAGGAATAGTCGGTATGATCCTGGGCCACAACGACCACCGCACCCGCAAACATTAAAATAGCATTAATAATAGCAGATCTCAGGATACCAGTCATGAATTTTTTTTTAATGTAATGATGACAATTATCAACCCAGCCGCCCCTTGTACCCAAAGATCGCGAAAAAAATATTTAATAACCATAATCCTGTGTAAGGTTATAATCCGCCTCTATCGCAGCCTCCGGTATGGGCAGCAACTCGCTGTGATTGGGCTTGAAATCATAGGCAAAGGCATTGGACGAACCGGTGGCGCTCAGCACATTGGCAATGGTGGACGTTACCCAGGCCACCTCTTTATATCCCGACATTGCCTTAATAGATACTGTCCGCGGTACATAAAAGGAATTACCCCACTCCACTTCATTGGTAATGGTCGAACCCGAGGTATTCCAAAAGGTTGAATCGGGCAGCATACTGAAATTCAGTGTATTGTTGGCATAGTTGCCCGCAAACGTCCCCGTCCTGGCCGCAAGATTAGTAAGGTTGGTCTTCGCATCGGCAAGCCTTGCCCCCAGTAGATTCCATCGGATCAGATCGAATTTCCTGACCCCCTCCCCCCCGAACTCCAGACTCCTTTCTTTGACGATGGCATTGAAGAATCCGACATAATCCGTTGGCGTGGTCCCGATCAAAGCCGCGTTCCCGCCATAGCCTCTTGTCCGTACCTGATTGAAAGCAGCAATATCCGCGGCGCTCGGCCCCTGGTTGATCTCATTATCCGCCTCGGCGGACATCAGCAATACATCGGACAGGCGCATGATCGGCCAGTCCAGACCGTAATATTCCGCCGTCGACGTCAGCTGCGAAGGATTGGAGATCCAATCCCGCCGGAATTTAGCCTCGGCGATGGTCGTGATGGGATGCCCCGTCAGCGCAGCAGTCGTGGTGTTAGCGACCTCATAAGGACCACAGGTGACATCCCTGCGCGTATCGGTGGAATCGAAAAGATAAAAATAAGTCGGCAGTACGCCGATCGCGGCATTGCCGGTAAGGGAGGCATCCACCTTGACGCCGTCATAATAGCCTAGCTTGCTGTCATTGGTGCCCTGTCCCCCGGACATGGCCACCTCGAACAACACTTCCCCATTGGGTTCGATGGTATGGGCGTCGATCGCACTCTTGAAGACGGCCTTGAAGCTCGGATTTAACGCATGCTGGTCAGGACGGGCCATGATGTCGCTGCATTCGCTGAGGGCGATCTTATAATAATTCAGATAGTCCGCCGGCCGGGCCATGGTCTGACCATAGATGCTACTGGCCCTGCGCAGGGAATACCCTCCACGATTCAAAGCGATCCTCGCCCTCAGCCCTTTGACGGCGCCCAACGTGATGCGCTGATCCAGCGGATCCCCAAGAGCAGTGACCTCGGTGCGCCATGGCACCAGAGTCTCCGCCAGCGCCAGATCATTCAGCAGGTGGTCGTAGATGGAATCCCGGTCCATCTTGGCCAGGAAGAGATTGGGCTCGAGGGCCGAAGGAAGGAACTCCGCCGGCACGTCGCCCCAGTTGCGGATCAGCTCGAAGAAATACTGCGCCCGCAGCGTCAGCGATTCTCCGTATAGCCGCTTCAGTTCGCCTGTCTGCTGCGCATTGCCCTGTGTATACAACGCCATGGTGGGTATATTATAGATACAGATATTGGCCCTCTCGATACCCTGGTACAACTGAACCCAGGGTGAATACAGCTGAGCATTTCCGGCGGTAGCGTTATAATGAGCAATGTCACCCCGGTCATTGTCACCCAGCTGGTGCATCCCAATCATTTCATCGTTGTCATAAGGATAATACATGCTGATCCTGGTCCCATATCCCTGATCGCCTTCCAGGTCCGCATAAACGGAAAAGACTGCCTTTTGAGCATTCTGTACATTGCTGAATACATAATCCGTGGTAAAGGAAGATTCAGCGGAAGGCTGCAGGTATTTATGACAGGAACCGAGCAGGAGGGTAAGCCCGATGCCGGCGACCAGTTGTAAAAGTCGAAGTGATTTCTTGTATGGCATACAAAAGGATTTTGATGTAAAGTCTTAAAATGAAACATTCACTCCACCGATAAACGTGCGGCTGCGCGGATAAGCGGAGTAATCTACTCCCGGCGTGACCGGTGAGCCCGTCCGGGTATTCACTTCCGGATCATAACCGGTATAGTGCGTGATCAGGGCCAGATTATTGACGGTAGCATAAATCCGGAACCGCTGCATCTTCATTTTCCTGATCACACTCACCGGCAGACTGTAGCCTACCGTAACATTATTGATCCGCAGAAAACTGCCGTTCTCAACCGCCCAGGAATTAGGCGAGAAGGTGGTCGAGCTGGAGCCTACTACCGGAATCCACAATTTGGCGCCCTTGTTCAGCGCCTGCAGGGAATCGGGCGAAGCTCCCACCACCTGCCCACCGGCACTGAGGCCCTCATACACATTCCCGGAGCCATCCACGGTATGCCACCGGTTCTTCATGATCCCGAGCAGCGCAGCCCCGGGCGTATAGCCGCTGGTGAATTCCAGCTTGTTGTCATTGTAGATCTTATTGCCGTACTGGAAGTTGACGAAGATGCTGCAATCGAAGCTCTTGTAATAGAACTGCTGGCTGAAACCACCGAAGAACTTGGGTTGCGCGCTGCCGATAATGGTCATGTCATTGGCCGTGATGGTAGTATCCCCGTTAAGGCCTTTATACTTGATGGAGCCCGGCATCGGCGTGGATGCCGTCACGTTGGCATCATTGGGTACGCCCGATTTCAGCGTATAGACACGGCTCTCGGCATTATAATTGAAATCGCTCAGCTGATAAAATCCGTCGCTCCTATACCCATACATCGCACCAACCGGCTGCCCCTTCTTGACGATGAAATCCGATGGATTGCTGCTGCCGGCCCAACCGGAATTGGCCAGGTAGGACTGCTGCTCACTGCCTAAACTAATAATAGTATTTCTGTTGAAGGAGATATTGAAGTTGGCAGTCCACCGAAACGACTTCCGCTGCATGATCGTTCCGGTCAGCTGTACTTCCAGTCCCTTGTTACGGGTAGACCCCACATTCTCGATCTGGCTGGTATAGCCCGAGGTAGTAGGCACCGGAACAGCTACTAAGAGGTTACGGGTGGTGTTATCATAGACATCCACCGAAAAGAGTAGCCTGCTGTTGAATGCCCCGCCGTCGAGACCGATATCCCGGGACGTGGTCGTCTCCCATTTCAGGTCGGGATTAGCCAGCCCCGCCGATGCATAACCGGTCACCAGCTGACCGGACAACGCATAAGAGCTGGACGTGTTGAACTGCGTCAGGTACTGAAAGGGCGAAATCCTGTTATTGCCCGCCTCTCCATAAGATCCTCTTAATTTCAGGTCGCTGATCCAATGGACCCCCTCCATGAATTTCTCCTCTGATACCCGCCAGGCGGCCGACGCTGCAGGAAAATATCCCCACCGGTTTTGCTCGGCAAACAGCGAACTGCCATCCGCCCGGGCAGAGACGGCGAACAGGTATTTCTTGTCATAAGCATATGTCACCCGGCTGAAGAAGGACAACAACGTAGTCGGGATGACGTCGGAAGTAGGCTTGGGCTCTATATCGGTTGAATTGGGTGGCGTCCCCAGGTTCATATTGGCCAGCGCCGCCGACGACGTCGTGCCAATGGGAAAATAATTGGTTTGGACGTAATTGGAGTCCTCGGTGGTCTGGTATGTCTCTTCCCCAAGAATGATGGTCAGGTCGTTATGCTCATGAAAACGCCCGTTCATCATGGAGTTGGAATAGGTAAAGACGTTCGAATTGTCGATGGTGGTCCGGATCGCCGTGCCCATGTCCGCCAACGGCAGCCCGGCGCCATTGATCTGCGCATTGTAGGTCAGCGTATCGAAAAATTGGTTGACCCCAAGGCTGTTGTAATTATAGCCGACTGTGCTGCGGAAAGATAGCCATTTGGTGAAGGTGAAGTTGGCATAGCCGTCCAGATCGAGGATATTGTTGGTGCTTTTCTGGTAGGTGGCTTCATTGAGCAGGATCGGGTTGACCAGCGACAGGCTATTGGCGTCGGTCGATGAATAATACGCCAGATCGAAGCTGGTAGGTGTCTGACCCGGGAGAATAAAGGGCCGGTAACGGATGATCTGTCGCAGAAAGTTCGTCGCCGCACTACCGGAGCTGGCCGTTCCTGCCCCATCGATGACGGTATTGTTGAACCGGATATTGGCGCCGATCTTCAGCAGATCGCTTGCTTTATGATCGAACCGGAAGGACAGCAGCTTGCGCTGGAATTGGGACAGCAGCATGGCCCCATCCTGGTCATTGTCGGTCAGGCTGAGGTTGTATTGGGTCTGCTCTGTACCGCCGCTCACGCTGACATTATGCGTCTGCTGGAATGCCTTGCGGCCGATAACGGTATGCTGCCAGTCGTAAAAAGGGATCTTCTTGTAAGACTCTACCGAATCCCAGCTATAACCGTAAGGAGCAATACCACTGCTGTCTCCGGTCAATTCTGCCCGCTCATACTGGTAATACATAAAGTCATAGGGACTCTGAACCGGCAGCTCTTTCGGAATTTCACTGAAACCGGCATAGCCATTATAAGCGATGGTCGTCTTTCCGCCTGTATTTCGGCCTCCCTTGGTCGTGATGACAACAACGCCGTTGGACCCCCGCGCTCCATAGATGGAGGTGGCTGCGGCATCTTTCAGCACATCGATCGACAGGATATCCTGGGGATTAAGGTAGTTCAGCGCATTGTCCATCTGGACGCCGTCGACAACGTAGAGGGGAGCGTTACTTTGCGTAATAGATCCCCCTCCTCTCACTGTAATAAATACCTGCGCGCCCGGAGACCCGTCCGCACCGGTCACCTGCACACCCGCCAGCCTTCCCGCCAATGCTTCGGAGGCGGATGTCAGCGGCACATCTTTCAGGTCCTGCGCCCCGATAGAAGAAACGGAAGCCATCAGGTCACGCCGCCTGACGGTCTGGTACCCGATAATGACCACGTCGTCGAGGCTCTTGGGTTCCCTTTTCAACCTGAACTGCATGTTTTCGGCAGCCTTCAGCGAAACAGTTAGCGTGGAATAGCCGGCACTGGAAATAATTAGTTGATGAGTTTTGCCATCAGCAGGAACAAACACGGAGAAAAAACCATCATTACCGGTCGTAGTACCGACCGTCGTACCGGACGCCATGACGGACACCCCGGCAAGTCCTTCCCCGGTACTGTCGTCTAATATCCGACCTTTAATGGATTGAGCCTGGACACCCGCATAGCCGCATAGCGCCAGGCATAGGAGAAAGAACATCTTCTTCATATGGCAGTTATTGTTTTGAATTAATCAGTCGTCGTCGGAATCAATCGTCGTCGCAATGCTAAACAACTTCCAGAATATAAAGAAAGAGCCTCTGGCCTTTATTTACGCAATCGTTCCCGGCAACGGTGCCGGTATCTTCCCATGGCCATGTATTTGCATCGAAGATTCAAAAGACAGATGACGATGACCCCAAAAGCTGCTTCTTTACTGATGGCCGGAACCAGCGGACTCGTGCTGCCCTCACCGAAAAGGGAAGCCCCGGAGACGTTTCGCACCGGCAGCCGGCTGGCCTGGTACTCGGCTATCTTCAACAGCATCGAGATCAATAGCACCTTTTATAAGATGCCACTACCCGCTACGTTTTCCAGATGGGCGGAAGAAGTGCGGCCGGATTTCCGGTTTACGATCAAGCTCTGGCGTGGCATTACCCATGTGTCCGACCTACGCTTCCTGCCGGCAGATGTCGACCGCTGTCTTGATGCAGTCGATCACCTTGGAGAAAAGAAGGGCTGCCTGCTCATTCAATTACCGCCCGGACTGAAAGCAACAGCAGCAGAAAAATTGGAAAGCTTATTGGATACTATATGCGCCGCAGACCGCCAACGCACCTGGAAACTGGCAGTGGAATTTCGGCACCGGTCATGGTATATCCCGGAAGTGGAGACACTCTTACATCGCTACCAGACTGCAAGGGTGCTGCATGATATGCCCGCTTCATCAATAGCGGTACTGCCGGAACCCGTCCCTTTCGTTTACCTGCGATTCCACGGCCCCGCCGGCGATTATAAAGGCGGCTATACTGACGCTACCCTCGCCACATGGGCGCAACGGGCAACAGATTGGCTATCGACCGGCAAAGAGGTATATATCTATTTTAATAACACTATCGGGGACGCCCTGGCCGATCTGACCAGGCTGAGAACATTGATCCAGGATAAACCTCACCTTACTTCCAACTCTTTAGCAGCCGCCGCAATACGATGATCTCCCCGGTATGATAGCTCGTATGGTCCACGATCAGCACAGCCTGGCGGAACAGAGACTGTCCGTCCCCATGAGAAAAAGGTGTATAGATATCTTCGCCTGCTTTGTGCAGCAATGCAATAAATGCCTTGCGATCTGCTGCTATCTGATCCAGTGATTTTTTCCAATCGACGGATTTGGCAGGCGCTTTCTCCTGCGGCCAATAATCATCCGGCCAGTGTGGACTGGTATGATGCGGATTACGGCTGAATTCGAGTATATCCCATTGCGTGATGCGAATATGTTCCACCAGCTGCCAGATACTATAGGGCAGGCCGTTAGGAATATTGCCCAGCAGATCATGTGGAAGATCCCTGACGGCATCATCAAAAGACGCATGCGCATTTCCTCCTGTCAGCGCCTTTTCCAGGTCCTGGATCGCTTCTGCATGATGGCCTTTGACAGCATTGTTGGACGTTGTTTTCATGACTGATAATATTTAAACGGTTTTAATTCCTTTTTCCCTCAGCTTGAGGTAGATCAACCGCAGGATCTCGCTCTTCAGATTCTGGATCTGACCGATATTCCCGACCCACACCACGATCGTAAAGCTCAATGTTGTATCATTCGCAGTAGATAGCAGCACCTTGGGCTTGTTCTCGCCCGACAGATCCGGATGATCCTTCAGCGTGTCCTGCACGATATCGTTGATCTCCTCGAGCGTCGGGCCTGCCCCTACGGTGATGGGCACCTCTATTCTTACCTTGCTGTTCTGCACGGTCCAGTTGATGACCTCTCCCGACAACAGGTCGCCATTGGGCATAATGATCTCCGTACCTTCCTCCGTGACCAGCCGGCTGGAACGGATGCCCATGTCCCGCACGACTCCTTTCTTCCCGTTCAATTCTATATAGTCCCCGATCTGGAAAGGACTCTCGAAGATAAGAATGATCCCTGATACCAGGTTGTTGACGATATTCTGCAAACCCAGACCCACACCAACACCCAGTGCGCCGAGCACGATGGTGATCTTGTCGATGGGCAATCCGCTGGCAATGACGGCCAGGAAAAACCCTATGATGATGAATATCAGCCGCATCATCACCAGGCGGGAACCCTTTTTCCCTTCCTGGGGTACGGACTGACCATCCGACTCGCCAAAAAAGTAACCCACATATTTTTGCAGGACATGTGAAATATACAGCACAATGACAAAGATCAAGATATTCCCTACCCTGAAGGATATGCTGCCCACCGACCGGCTGAGATTCAGCCAATGGCTCACCTCGCTGTAGATGGGATCGAATATATCCATATTGGTCGCAAAAACGATCAGCCACGTCACCGCCGACAGCACTATTAGCAGGCGGTAAATGCCCTTGTGCGCCTTGCTGTAGAATAAGGCGATGGTCGGTCCGTTGGGTTTTGTCTTGCTGACAGCCGATTGCAGCGAGAAACCTTCCATCAGGCAATTCACAAAAACAGCCAGACCCACGGCCTGCACCAGGCCGAAGATGGCGCTGGTGCTGAACAGCTTCGACAAACTCAGCCTGCCCCAGGCGTTGCAGAGGATCGCCAGCACGTTGCAGATCTGGTACAACCAGACTACGCCCCGGACGGTCCAGTTCAGCGAGATCCGCTGCGTGATCCGCTTCATCGCGATATAACCAAGACTGACGGATATCAGCTGCAGCAGCAACAACCAGTACCGGACGCTCATGCGCGGCACCAATACGAAGTTCGCGGCGGAAAAAAGCATATACAACAACACCAGGAACAGCCAGTAATAAAACAGGCGCTTCGGCCATCGCGAGCCGAAGACCACGCACAAAGTGATCAGCAGCGGCAGCTGGACCAGGTGAGCGTATGCCGCTGGCGCATCGATATCGAAAAACGGAATAATACTCAGCATGACCACCAGGGCCGACAGGATCGGATATTTCCGCAGGTAATTCAGCGTAACCGTAGGCATGATCTTGTCCCGATCCGGGCTTTTGTTGATCAGGCGGAAGTTGTTCCAGACCCAGAAAAAGAACAGCAATCCCAGGATCAGCACATAGATATAGTCATCCCAGTTCTCGCGGATAAAATAGCGCATGATCTGTCGCTGGCCTTTATATGATCGTGCGGCCAGTTCTCCGGTGCCCGTATTTGTGCTGCCGGAATCCCTGAATTCCCATAAATAGCTGTATTCCTTATCGAATATCTTACCACTTAGCTGGTTACGCAGTACGAGCACCTGGTTCTGAAGATCGATGGTCTGAAAATAATATTGCGAGATCACCGACTGCAGCTTGGTGATCCGGTCCAGGTGGCTGTGCGTGGCGGTATCCGCCTGCCGCCATTTGGCATCCAGCTCCGTGATTTCATCGATATACATCTTCCGGTAGGCACTGTCCCTGATCAGCTGATGAATGACGGAATCATGGGTAAAGTCATTGATCTCGTGATTCATATTGATCAGATCGATATTGTACTTGAACAGCGAACTGCGCCAGACTTGTAGCTGATCTTTGATATTTCCCAGCAGGACGTCATATAACTGGAGACTCTTGAAATCCGGCACGGATCCGGACAAGGAAAGATTTTCTGAAATGGATTGAATATTGGATCCGATCTCCGGCAATTGCTGCTCGACGCCCTTCGTATTAAATCCGAGACTCGTGAAATCATTGATGCGGTTAAGGGTCAAATGGAGATTGTCCAGGCGGCTCGTGATCGTATCCAGGGAATATTCCAGTTTCGATTTCGGCGGATTATCCTTGCCGGAGGCATCCTTCGCCTCCTTCGCCTCCTCCTCCTTTTTCCGCTGCGCGTGTACGGGCATGGCAAAACCTGCCAATAGCAGGAGGGTGAAGAATACTGAAGCGCATTTCATGTGATGGTATCTTCAATGACCGGGCCAAATCACAGGTAAGGCATACTATTTGAATTTTGACGGTTTAATGCCACTTGACATTGCTGCACCTGGGGAAATTTCGCAACATAACCATTGCTAATGGAAATCAGAAAGATCGTTCACATCCAGTTGTTTATCCTGCTATCCGCAGCTATCCACTATCTCGGAAAGCCGGTATCTATGACCAGCCTCATGGCCCTCTCCCAGGGCGGGGGATTTTTGTTCACCGGAGACCCCGCTAAATAAGAGTAAACATCTACCTCACTTTAACGGATATCGGAAGTTTCCTCAAAAGGGGAAATAACGATCCAGGATAGTAAATCTACGAAGGAAAGTTCTTAGTATATTTGCGATCTACTGCTTTTGCCGCCTGCCGCTGCAAAGCAAGCCCCCAATACATACTGCGTCGCTTTTTCCATCCGCACTTATGCGACTCCATTAACATAATCTTATTGTCAAAGTATTAAAAAAGAACAATGTCTTTAAAAGATGATCCCTCCCTTTTTGCCGGGCAAATCCTCAGCGTTATGTCCGACATGATTTATGTCCTTGACCCTGTTGATAACCATGTCGACTTCCTTAATTCACGGGCTGTTGACCTGCTATATACTGAATCATCCGGTCCGAAGACTGGTTTCGAACTCTTTCAGGCTGCTCTCCATGAGGAAGACCGCCCGCGCAGAAACCGTCATATTGCTGCCTGTTTGTCGATGCCGGACGGCCGGGCAAAAGAAGTCGATGTCCGGTTAAGAGTGCGGGCCGGCCATTACCGCAAATTCCGCATCCGGGATATGGTCTTCTCCCGGAATGCCGATGGATCGGTGAACCAGTTGACCGGTGTTATCCGACTGTTGGAAACATCCGTCAACAAGGAGGAAGAAGAACATGACTTGCCGGCAAAACTCCTGTTGGGTATCGCCGCGCAGGATTACCTGGAAGGTCTGCGCCAGATATATGTTTCCCTGGAAATTATCATCAGTACGGAAGGCCATCTGTTCAGCAATACCAATAAGGCTCATCTCCGACGGACTCAATCGATGGTGCAAAAGCTGAATCTGCTGACACGGGACGTTCTGGTCAATGCCTCTTCCACTGCTACGAACAACAGATCATCGCCGGTGGATCTCACAGTCCTGCTGACGCAGGTGCTGGAGGCAATGCATGGAAAGATCAAGGCATTAGGGGCGAAGATCGAAACCCTGGCCCTCCCGCAAGTCCATGGATATCCGCTGCTGTTGACGGCACTGTTCCGTCACCTGATCCTGAATGCGCTGAAATCCGGCCTGGACGGACGACCATTGCTGATCGGCATCCAACCCGGCCCTACCCGGGACGTGTCCCCTCCGGGTGCCGATAGCCTGGCGGCGCCCTTCCTGACGATCATCATCACCGATAACGGCAACGGATTCGATCCGGCCGACCGGGAAAAAATATTCGGCATGTCTTACCAGGGTCCGGAAAAAATGAGACACCGGTCGTCGGGCGCGGCGCTGGCCATTGCCAAAAGGATCATAGAGATCCATGGTGGATTTATCATGGCCGACAGCGTCCCCGGCGAAGGATCGACGTTCACTTGCTACTTCCCGGCATAGCCCCACCTATGGCCTGCCAGGGATATAGCCAAATGCTATTGTCTTTACGCCGCAGATCAGGATAATTATTAATAAACAGATCCCCGGTCATCCCGGGATCACACCTGAATTCCCTGTCCTCCCCGGTAAAATTCAGCAGCACCAGCACGGCTGCTGCACTGTCGTACCGGCTATACGCATATACGTGCGGATCGTCAGGATTCAACAACCGGTATTCACCATAGATCAGCACCGGCCTTTCCTTTCGCAACCGGATGAGCCCTCGCACAAAGGACAAAACAGAACCCGGATCGTTCTCCTGCGCCTCTTTATTGATCACCCGGTAATTGTCATTGACCTTTATCCAGGGCTCTCCTTCGGTAAAACCTGCATGCAGACCCGCACTCCATTGAAAAGGCGTACGGCTGTTGTCTCTGCCTGTCAACTGCTGATCATGAAGGAAAGCATCCGTATCACCACCCTGCTGGCGGATCTGCTCATAGACGTGACGCGTCTCGATATCCCGGTAGTCTTCAATAGACCCAAATCGTATATTGGTCATACCCAGTTCATCTCCATTGTACAGCGATGGCGTTCCCCTCATGGTCAGCAGGAAGGTGAACAGCAACTTGGCCGACATCGCCCGCCAGGCATCACTGTCGTCACCCCACCGCGACACCATCCGCGGCTGATCGTGATTGCTGAGATACAGCGTATTCCACCCCCTGGCCTCCATGATCCTGTCCCACCGGCTGTAGACTTCTTTGAACTCGGTCAGTTTGTACCCCGCCGGATCAACTTTCTTGAAGGCGCCCGGCAGATAACCGACCATGATCCCTTCGAACTGGTAGATCATATCCAGTTCCCCCCTGTCCTCCCCGACAAAATCGGGGGCAGCTTCCGCCTGTACACCCGAACTCTCTCCGATAATGACCGCATCGGTTCCCCGCAATACCTCATTACGCAGTTCTTTCAGATAGTCATGCAAATGGGGCCCCGCTGCGTAATAATGTCCCCAATCATCAGCATATTTTTCTTTCAACATATCGGCAGTGACCTCTGGCCACGTCGTATCCTTGGAAATAAAAGTAATGGCATCCATGCGAAAACCGTCGATACCCTTATCCAGCCAAAACCGCAGCATGTCGTACACCCGCCGCCGAAGCTGGGGATTCTCCCAGTTCAGATCGGGCTGGTGAGGCGAGAAATAATGCAGGTAGTAGGCATTCGTCGCTTCATTATACTGCCAGCCTTTTCCTTCGGGATCGAAAAATCCACAGCGGTAAGGCGGCTTCCCTTTCTCTGCCGGCCACCAGTGATACAGCGTATAGTGAGGATCGTCACGGGACAGACGCGCCCGCCGGAACCACTCATGCTGATCGCTGGTATGATTGACCACCATGTCCATGATAAGACGGATATTTTTCGCATGCAGCTCATCGATGAGCCGTTGTAGATCCTCCATTGTACCGAACGCCGGATCAATAGCCCGGAAGTCACTGATATCATATCCATTGTCTTCCCCGGGTGAGACATACACCGGATTGATCCAGACCACATCGACGCCAAGGGAGGCTATATAGTCGAGTTGCGACAGGATACCTTTCAGGTCTCCGATACCATTTCCATCGCTATCCTTAAAGCTGCGGGGATAAATCTGGTAAATGACCGCCTCTTTCCACCATTTACTGCTATTTTTCATTGTTATGGCATTGGGCTTGCAAGGGTTTGAACCATGAGTACTGATCAAAAACAATACCTCTGGTGGCAGGACGGCATCATCTACCAGGTCTACCCACGCTCATTCCAGGACAGTAATGGTGACGGCATCGGCGACCTGCAAGGCATTATCCAACGACTCCCCTATCTTCAGCAACTAGGGATCAAAGCGATCTGGATCTCGCCTATCTACCCTTCCCCAATGGCGGATTTTGGCTACGATATCTCCGACTATAAAGGCATCTGGCCCACATTCGGTACCATGGCCGACTTCGACCAGCTGTTACAGCAGGTACACGCAGCCGGAATGCGGCTGATCCTGGATCTCGTGCCTAACCACAGTTCTGATGAACACCCCTGGTTCATCGAATCCCGTAGCTCCCGCGACAATCCCAAAAGGGACTGGTATATCTGGAAAGACGCAAAACCAGATGGCAGCCCGCCCAATAATTGGTTGAGCGTATTCGGCGGCAGTGCCTGGGAATGGGATGAAAAGACGAAGCAATACTACTATCATGCCTTCCTGGTAAAACAGCCCGACCTTAACTGGCGTAACCCTGAAGTCGAAAAAGCCATCCTGGACATCATGCGCTTCTGGCTGGATAAGGGCGTCGACGGATTTCGGGTCGATGCCATGTGGCACCTGGTCAAAGACGCACAATGGCGGGACAATCCACGCAACCCCGAATACAATGACACGATGGCCACCTATAACCAGTTGCTGCCCGTCTATTCTACCGACCAGCCCGAAATGCACGGTATCGTAGCGGCCATGCGACAGGTCTTGGACGGTTACAGCGAGCGGTTAATGATCGCAGAGATCTACCTGCCCATCCACCGGCTGGTGGCTTACTATGGCGTCAATAACTCCGAGGCGCACCTGCCTTTCAATTTTTTGCTGATCTCGCTGCCCTGGGATGCCCGGCAAATCGCCGTCGCCATCGATGAATATGAAGGCGCGCTACCCACAGACGCCTGGCCTAACTGGGTTATTGGCAATCACGATCAGCCAAGGATCACCAGCAGGGTGGGCCGTGAACAGGCGCTGGTAGCAGCCATCCTGCTGCTGACGCTGCGCGGCACGCCCACTCTTTATTATGGCGACGAGATCGGGATGATCGACGTACCTATCCCACCGGAAGAAGTGCAGGACCCTCAGGGATTGAATATGCCGGGAAAAAATCTCAGTCGGGATCCCGAACGAACGCCCATGTTATGGGACAATAGCAAAAATGCAGGCTTCACCCGGAGCCAGCCATGGCTGCGGCTCGACAGGGCCTGGCACCGGGACAACGCCGCCATGCAGGAAAATGATTTTTATTCCCCTTTCGCCTTGTACCGACGGCTGATCCAATGGCGGCAGCGTGAACCCTCTTTGAAGACCGGCTCCTACCGGCCGGTGTATTCCGATCACCAGATGATCGCCTATATCCGCGAAGCACCGGGACACACAGCCTTTCTCATCGTACTCAACCTGACCCACCGCCCCTGCTATTTTACTCCGGCTACGATCAGTTTCAAGGGCGTGATCGTCGTCGATATTTTACCCGAACTCGAACAGATCACCGTCGAAAATTCCATTGACCTCAGCGGCGACGAAGGATTGATCGTCCGGCTGGATGAGTGGAAGCCAAAATAAGCACCCATGAATCACCCCAAAGACCATGACCACCGCCTCCATACCTACCCCATCCCTCATAAAGGCAGATGTCATTTTTCCGTCTGGGCGCCGGAAAAAAAATCGATGATCCTCCATCTGCTATCCCTCAGTAAACCTGATACGGGCATTGTTATGCAAAAAGATGATCAGGGATATTTTGAGACGGACGTGGAGGGTGTCATGGCAGGCGATCGGTATTACTATCTCCCCGAAGGAGAATACCAGTACCCGGATCCCTGCAGCCAATACCAGCCCGAAGGCATCACCGGCCCTTCACAGGTCGTTGACCATGCCGCCTTTCCCTGGCAGGATGGAGCCTGGAAGGGAAAGCCCCTGACCTCAATGATCTTTTACGAGATTCACGTAGGGACCTTTACGCCCGAAGGTACCCTGGAAGCGATCATTCCACGACTCGATGACCTGGTGCAACTGGGAATAAACGCGCTGGAACTAATGCCGGTAGCACAAAATCCCGGTACCCGCAACTGGGGGTACGATGGTGTATACCTGTATGCTGTCCAGCATAATTATGGCGGTCCGGATGGCTTGAAGAAATTGGTCGACGCCTGCCATCGGCGGGGGATGGCTGTCTTCCTGGACGTAGTATATAACCATATCGGCCATGAAGGAAACTGTCTCGACCAGTTTGGTCCTTATTTCTCGGATCGCTACCATACACCCTGGGGAAAGGCCCTGAATATGGACGACGCATGGTCGGATGGAGTCAAAGCATTCGTGATCGGCAATGTCCTTCATTGGGCCCGGCACTATCATCTCGATGGGTTACGCCTGGACGCGGTCCATGAGATCTATGACCGCAATGCCGTCAGCATCTGGGACGATCTGCAGACGGCCATCAGACAATGGCAGTTACAGTCCGGCCGGCCCTTCTACCTGGTGGCGGAAAGCGACCTCAACGACCCCCGCACCGTACAGCCAGTCCAATCGGGTGGTCAGGGCTTTGATGCTCAATGGCTGGATGATTTTCATCACGCACTATATGTATTGCTGGATAGCGAGGGCAGGCAGCATTACCGGGATTATGGGGAATTACAGCAACTCGCCCGGGCCTACACAAATGGTTTTGTCTACAACGGCGAATATGCCCATTTCCGCCATCGCCGCCACGGCGCATCATCGGCAGGCCTTCCCCATGACCGCTTCGTCGTGTTCAACCAGAATCATGACCTGCCGGGTAACCGTCCGGACGGCAGGCGGCTGTCCTCGATCGTCGATTTCGAAAGACTGAAACTGGCGGCCGCCGTCGCATTGCTGTCTCCATATCTTCCCATGCTGTTCATGGGCGAAGAATATGGGGAAGCAACTCCTTTCTATTTCTTTTCGGACTACAGCCAGCCACAGACAGCGGCGGCATTGCGGGACGAACGAAAAAAACAATTCGATGCATTCGGCTGGGACACAGTAGCCCCCGATCCGCAACAGCCATCCACCTTCCTCGACTGTATCCTCAAATGGAGCCTCCGGAAAGAAGGCACTCACCAGCAATTGCTCGAATGGCACCGGCGACTGATTTCGCTGCGCAAGACCCACCCGCTGCTGGCCAGCCCTCATATCAGGGCCGATCTGCTGGGTACCAGCGGACTGGCCGTCGCCCGGCACGCCGGAGACCAACGACACCAGTTGCTGATTCTCTTCAATTTTTCCTCCACCCCGCTGACAACCACCATTCCCTATGGCGAAATGCACGCTGTGTGGACCCGGCTACTGGCTTCTACCGTCGGCGCCTGGGCCAGTGCAAACCCTGACGCTCTCCAGCCGCCGCATAAGATCTCTACCGGCCAACCGATGCAACTACCCCCCTGCAGCGCCTCCGTATACTCTTTCACCTTTTGTCAGGATTGAATGGGCGATGTCAGCAGCACAATGCTCCTATCCTCCGCTTTATATATCCCATCGGGCGCATATTCTTTACCGTTCTCATCGGTAGGGTGGGCGGTATCCCAGACCTTTTTCCAGGTCTTTCCATATTTCGACACGGGTAGCTTGAAATCCAACGTACCGCCATGAGCATTGAAAAGAATGTAAAAACTGTCATCCACGATAGGTTTACCTTCCTGGTCGACGGTATTTAAGCCGCCGCCAAACAGAAAAATACCCAGAGACTTGGCATAACCGGTCTTCCAGTCGTCTTCTGCCATCTCAGTACCATCCGGTAGGAACCAGCCGATATCGGCCAGCCCACGCGCTCGCACCGGCCGTCCTTTGAACCACTGTTTGCGCGAAAAAACAGGATGACTTTTCCGGAATTGGATCAGCTGCGCGGTGAACTCCATCAATTCTTTATCTTGCGCGTTCCAATCGATCCAGGAGATCTCGTTGTCCTGGCAATAGGCATTATTGTTCCCGAACTGCGTATTGCCCAACTCATCACCCGCCAGCAGCATGGGCACTCCCTGGGACAACATCAGCGTCACAAGGAAATTCCGCTTCTGCCGGTTTCGCAGGGCAATGATATCCTTGTTGTCCGTAGGCCCTTCCGCTCCGCAGTTCCACGACCGGTTGTCCTCCGCACCATCCTTACCATCTTCTTTATTCGCGTCGTTATGCCTGTCGTTATAAGATACCAGGTCCTGCAACGTAAAGCCATCATGAGCGGTAATGAAATTAATGCTGGCCGTCGGATTGCGGTTGTCATTCTTATACAGATCCGAACTGCCGGTAAATCGCTCCGCGAATTCCGCCAGCACACTGCCCTCGCCCCGCCAGTAGTCACGCATGCAATCCCGGTATTTCCCATTCCATTCGGCCCAGCCCGGGGGGAATTGGCCCACTTGGTAACCGCCTTCCCCTACATCCCATGGTTCGGCAATCAGCTTGACCTGGGAAACGATGGGGTCCTGGTAAATAATGTTGAAAAAAGCGCTGAGCCGGTTGACATCGTGCAGTTCACGGGCCAGTGCAGCTGCGAGATCGAACCGAAAGCCGTCGACATGCATCTCCAGCACCCAATAACGAAGACTGTCCATGATCATCATCAGCACATTCGGCAGGCGTGCATTCAGCGTATTGCCCGTACCGGTATAATCGAAGTAAAATCGTTTATCATTCGCCAGCCGGTAGTATTCGCTGTTATCGATTCCCTTGTAGGCAAAAGTGGGCCCCATCTGGTTGCCTTCCGCAGTGTGATTGTAAACCACATCGAGTATGATTTCGATGCCTGCCTTATGCAACTCCTTGACCATGGTCTTGAACTCATTGACCTGGCCGCCCACATTATGGCCACTGTAAAATCGTACCCCTGGCGCAAAAAAACCTATCGTGTTGTAACCCCAGTAATTGGTCAGTCCTTCTTCCACCAGGTGCCGGTCGGGAATGCTCTGATGCACGGGCATCAGTTCCAGGGCGGTAATTCCCAATTTTTTGAGATAATCGATCACGGCAGGATGGGCCAGCGCCGCATAGGTCCCCCTGATCTCGTCGGGAATCCCCGGAAAGGTCTTCGTCAGCCCCTTCACGTGGGCCTCGTAAATGATGGTATTGTGATAGGCGATCTTCGGCGGCTTATCCCCTTCCCAGTCGAAACGATTATCAATAACGGATGATTTCGGCGTCACAGTGGCATTGTCCCGCTTGTCCATCGTCAGATCGTCCTTTCCGATTTCATAGGCAAACATCGAATCGTTCCACTCTATATTACCGCAGATCGCCTTTGAATAGGGATCCAGCAATACCTTGGCAGGATTGAAACGATGCCCGTTGGCCGGATCGTATGGGCCATAGACCCGATAACCATATAGCTGCTCCGGCTTTAACCCGGGAATATAGGCATGCCAGATGTCGTGGGTCCTTTCGGTAAATTTGATGCGCTCAGTCTCTTTTTCTCCCAAAGCCTTGTTGAACAGGCATAGCTCCACGCCCTCGGCGTTATGTGAATAAAGTGCAAAATTGACTCCCTTGCCGTCCCAATGAGAGCCCAGCGGATAAGGATCGCCCGGATAAATAGTCATACAGTCAGCAGTTGAAGTTGATTGAGCTACAGTTCGAATAGTAATTGTTCTACACGGTCTTTTTCGGGTATGCGCCGGATAAAATTGTCGTAACCATCCTCCCCTGCATGACTGCTATAGGCGCCATAGGCGTCCATGCTATAGCCGGTCAGGCCGTCCTGCGTACGTAGTATATAAAGTATTTCCGTATCCGAGGGGTTGCTTGACCCTTCGAACCGGTAAGTCTTGATGATTTCCAATTGTTCGGGCTGGTAATATTTACCCCTCCCCGGTGTAAATCCGTCAGGTGTCCAACGGAACTCAAAATCCATTTTCCTGGATCGTAAACTCTCCATTACCTGTGACATGGTGCTCATTGTATTGCTATCCATAGACGTTTTTCAATAAATCACTCAAATAGCATGCCCGGTGATACTAACGGTCATGCAGGGGATAAGATTCCACAGTGATGATATGAATTTGATGAATACCTTTGCTATCTCCTCCTCTCTGACTGGCACTCCCGTTGACTCTGTGAAAAGTTCTTCACATCAAACAAAAAAGTTTATGAAATTTTTCTTACACGCTGCTGCCCTGTCCGGCTACATTTTGTTATTCGCCGGAATCGCCAGGGGGCAGGACCAATGGCCAAAGACCTTGAACGCTTCGGACGGCAGCATCATCAGAATTTATGAACCGACCCCCGAATCCTTCCAGGGAAATATTCTGAAAGGAAGAGCCGCCTTTTCCGTCTCCCGGCCGGGCGATACCTCAGAACCTGCATTCGGTACGTTCTGGGCGGTTGCCACGGTTGAAACAGATAAGGACAGCAGAACGGTGCATATCCTCTCCGTCAAAATCCCCAATCTCAAGCTTGGCCGGGATTCGGATGCCAATAAGATCAGCTACCTGCGGACTGAACTGGCGACAGGTCTTCCCAAACTGAATATGGATCTTTCCCTGGACATGCTGTTGGCCAGCCTGGACAATACCGCGGAAGAAAAAAGTCTGTCGAAAGGGTTGAACACCGCACCGCCGAAGATCATCTACCAATCACAGCCCTCCCTGCTGGTGCTGATAGACGGCCAGCCGATGCTGCAGCGCAATAAGGATTGGGGACTCGACGTGGTCGTCAATACGCCTTATACCATCGTAAAGGATGATAAACAATATTATCTGTACGGGGCAAAGCATTGGTACACCGCCCCCGATGCCGCCGGGCCTTATAGCTATGCCGGCAAGGTGCCCTCCAAACTGGAAAAAGTGCAGCAGTCGGTCGACGATGCCAACAGCTCCAACGCCGGCTACATCGATTCCTCCGCGGCAGCCGACACGATGGTTTCTAATATCATCGTCAGCACAGAACCGGCCGAACTGATCCAGACCAGCGGCAATCCTATACTGACGCCTATCGCCGGCACTGGCCTTTCCTATGTCTCCAATTCCAACAACGACATTTTTCGCGCCGGAGACGGACAATATTACGTCCTCCTGTCGGGTCGCTGGTACAAGTCCGGACAATTGCAGAGTGGTTGGCAGTATGTTGCCTCTGATGCCCTGCCACCGGATTTTGCTAAGATCCCGGAAGGATCTCCCAAGGACAATGTGCTGGCCAGCGTGGCAGGTACGCAAGCGGCACGCGAAGCTGTCCTGGATGCCCAGATCCCGCAAACCACCCGGGTGGACCGGAAGAATACGCAGGCATCGGTATCCTATGATGGCAAGCCTCAGTTTGAAAATATTCCGAACACGCAAATGCAATATGCGGTCAATACCCCCCAATCGGTCATTCTTTATAAGGGTCAGTATTATTGCGTGGACAACGGCGTATGGTTTCAGTCGGGTGACGCGGATGGCCCCTGGCAGGTCTGCACGGTACGGCCGGATGAAGTCGACCTCATCCCTCCCGGTTCCCCGGTGTATAATGTTAAATATGTGTATATCTACGATGCAGACCCCGACTGGGTATACATGGGCTATACCCCCGGATATCTCAACAATTACATCTACGGCCCCACGGTCGTATATGGAACAGGATTCTATTACTCTCCCTGGCGTGGCCATTTCTTCTATCCGCGCCCCTGGACCTGGGGCTTCAATATGTGGTATGACCCCTGGCTGGGCTGGACCTTTGGCTTTGATTACGATTGGGATTGGTTCAACTGGGGCTTTGGATTGGGCTTTGGACTCGGGTTCGGCGGCTGGTGGGGCGGTTGGTGGGGTCCGGGAATCTATCGGCCTCCTTATATCGGCCGCGGTTTCGTCCGTGGAGGTATCTATGGCAGGAACAACTATTCCGCCGGCAATCGCTTCTTCCGTAACAACAATCTCTATCGGCAGGAAAACTTCAATCGTGGCGGCCCAGGCCGTCTCATGACGGACAGGGATGGAAATGTTTTCCGGCGGGATGGCCAGGGTGGCTGGCAACAACGCCAGGGTGGCAACTGGCGATCGGTCGATAATGCCGGGACCCGACAAAACCTGGAAAGACAAGACCAGATGCATACCCGTGGGATGATGCGGACGCAGAACTTCCAGTCGGCCCGCGGCGGATTTGGCGGGTTCCGCAGTGGCGGTTTCGGCGGTTTCCGTGGCGGTGGCTTCGGCGGCGGTTTTCGCGGCGGCGGCGGTCGGCGCTGACCCCACCCATTTGCTCGTGCCATGGAATACACCGTGGAAAAAAATCCCTCGACCGGATCACCGGTACTTTAACGTTCCCTTTGACTCTTATGGCATAATTTTTTCGGCACTCACGGACGAAGCGCTTCACACAAAAGTTTTTGAATTAATCATTAAAAATTTAAAGGTATGAGTACGAGAAATTCAGGCAGACGTGGCTTTGCGTCGATGGAACCAGAAGAACGCCGGAGGATCGCTCAACGTGGCGGTCAGGCTTCCTATGGTGGAAGAGGATATGAAGAAGAAAATGATGTTCAGGATTATGATGACGACGAAGAGGACGACGACTATGATCAGCCTTCTTCCCGCTATCAGGAATATGAAGAAGACTACGACGAAAATGATGACTACGATTATGACGAAGATGAAGACGAGGACGATGACTATGAACAACCTTATTCCCGGTATGAGAATGATGAGGATGAAGATGGCCGCGGACGTCGAAATGACAACGATGACGACTATGACCGCCGTTATACCCAGTCAAGGGGTCAGCAGGGTCAGGGGCAGCAACGCAACAATCGCGGACAGTATGAAAACAGAGGCGAAAGAGGGGAATACCGCGGCCAGGGCCGTAGCCGTTCCAATCAGGGTTCTAACCAGGGCAGACGTTCCTCGGGCAGCGGCAGGGGCTTCGCCTCAATGGATCGCGACCAGGTAAGGCGCATCGCCAGCGAAGGTGGTCGGGCCCAGCACGAAAGCAGAGGCAGAAACGGTCATGACGAAAGTGGCCGCGGACGTTCAGGCCGCGGATCATCTTCCTCAGACAACCGTCGCTCATCCTCTTCTTCCGGTCGTGGCCGTTCATCGAACAGCAACTCCGGTCGTAGCAGCGGCAGGACTGGTTCATCATCTTCCCGGAACAGCCAATCAGGCTCTTCGAGAAGCGGAAATTCGGGACAACAACGCAATTCCAGCGGACAGTTCAGCAGCCGGAGCGGCCGCTCAGGCTACGGCAGCCAGTCCAATTCCGGTAGCAGTCATCGCGGCAGCAATAGCGGTGGCAACAGTCATCGCAACAGCGGCAGCAGCCATCGTGGAAACCGCTAATTATTCCTAACGACCTTCCATGTCAACAAACAAATAGGGTTACAACCGATCCTATTTGTTTGTTCTTAACTCATTTCAGTTTTAAAAATCAAGTATGAAACAATCATCTACGACCGCCACGCGCGGAAGGAAACCTAATAAAACCGCCTCCGCCCAACAACATCGGACAGGCGGCAGGCAGTCGGCCGGCGAAAAAAGCAGCCCGCGCGGCAATGCCGGCTCCGCATCACGCAACAGCAGCAATAGTAACGATCGCAACAATGGCAACAATGGCAACGACCGCAACAATGACATCAATAGCCGCAACAGCAGAACCAGCAGTTCCACTTCCACCGGCCAAAATTCCGCCAACGGAGTGTCCCGCGAACACGCTCATTCATTTAAGGGTGAATCCCACCTCGAGAAATTCTTTCTGGCCCAGTTGAAAGACATTTACTACGCCGAGAACAAGATCACCCAGTCGCTGCCTAAAATGCAGGATGCCGCCACGACCGAACAGTTGAAAGATGCCTTCGAAGATCATCTGCATCAGACCCAACGCCATGTCAAACGGCTGGAAAAAGTGTTCCAGTCGCTTGGCCAGAAAGTAGAAGCCGAAAAATGTGAAGCCATCGAAGGTATCGCCCGGGAAGTCGATAATATTATCAAAGAAACCGAAGAAGGAACGCTGACCCGCGACGCCGCACTGATCATTGCAGCTCAGAAAGTCGAGCATTATGAGATCGCCACTTACGGCGGCCTGGTACAGCTCGCCATCACCATGCAGCTGCATGAAGCAGCCGACCTCCTTGACAAGACCCTGGTGGAAGAAGAAGATACGGATGCTCTGCTGACAGAAATCGCAGAGAACGAGATCAACCTGAGGGCTGAACATGAAGACAGCCAGGAGGGAGAAGAAGAAGAAGACGACTAAAATTAAGACAAATATTAAGTATGGCAAAGGAAAAAAAACATCCGCGTAACAAACAGACCACTTCCGGCAAGTACCGGAAGTGGTTATCACGCAAAGAACTGAGTCCAGATCAGGCCCACAGCAGCGCCAGTCATCAGCAGCAGGGTGAGCCATCCCAGCACATTGGAAAACAGACTGT
>JAMFSL010000265.1 GCA_026225275.1 Puia dinghuensis | reverse complement strand
TCGCCCACCAATGGTTCGGCGATGCCGCCACGGAGACCCAGTGGAAACATCTTTGGCTCAGCGAAGGTTTTGCCACCTATATGACCCATTGTTACCTGGAAAGCAAATACGGTTCGGATACCCTCCGAAAAGGAATGAAGGCAGACCGGGCCAAAGTCATCGCCTTCGAGAAACACAAGCTCACACCCGTGGTCGACAGCACGATCAAGGATGACTACATGCAGCTGCTCAACCCCAATAGCTACGAAAAGGGCGGCTGGGTGCTGCATATGCTTCGCCGCCACATCGGCGACGACCTCTTCTGGAAAGGCATCTCCACTTATTATACGACCTACCGCGACAAGAACGCCAGCAGCGCAGACTTCGAAAAGGTGATCGAGACGGTCACCAGCCAGGACCTGCACACCTTCTTCCAGCAGTGGCTCTTTACCCCCGGCCATCCGCATCTGAAAATCGACTGGAAATATGATGCCGATAAAAAATCTCTCATCATCGATTTTACCCAAACCCAGGAACAGCTTTTTGACTTCCCCCTGGAATATGCCACCGACGGCGTACTCCATAGCGTAGATATTCACGATAAAACCACCCATGTCGAACTGCCCCTGGCGGAAAAACCCGCCCACTTCGTACCCGACCCTAACGTGAACCTCCTGGCGGATTTCGAGGTCAATCATTAAAAAACCGGCACGTGCCGGTTTTATTTTTAACATATGGCTATAATATTATACTGCATCTGACAACGACGAGAAAGTAAAGTCCACCACCATGTATTTGAGTGCTCAAATGAAAAAAAAATTCCAAAAGACATGTTCGCCCGAAAAATTTGCTCACTCATCGTCTCCTGACTCGCGTACCCCTCACTCATCGCCCCCCTGCTCGCACGCTCTCGACGCGTTCTATACTTCGGGTCCCAGGCCGCCAAAATTCTTTTCCCCAGAAACGATCTTGACCTAATCGTTTCTCGGCTACGGCCGGCAAAGCCGGCCTAACCGGGGCCTAAGTCTGCTCCGCTCAACCCGCGCGAAGCGCGGGCTGGGCTCCGCAACGGCCGTCCCGGCCGTTAGACCGCGTCTGACAACGACGAGAAAGTAAAGTCCCTCACCTTCATCGGCGGCACCAGATAACTCCGGTACGACTCGACGCTGATACTCCTCTCCGGCCTGCCCAATGACTCCACATTGTTCAGCATGATCACCGGGCTCTCATTGAACCGGAAATTCTTCACCGGGAACTTGATTTCGCCATTCTCGATATAGAAGGTACCGTCACGGGTAAGACCCGTCAATAAAAGCGTCTGCGGATCAACCATCCGGATATACCAGAGCCGCGATACCAACACACCCTTCTCCGTACTCTTGATCATATCCTCTATCGACTCGGTACCTCCCGCCATAATGATATTGCCGGGACCAGGTACCGGATCAACATTTTTCTTTTGCGCCCAGTAACGGGAATAGCTCAGGTTCTTCACCACCCCATTCTCGATCCAGGCCCGCTTGTCCAGCGGCTGCCCTTCCCGGTTCCAGGTGGACGAAGGCAGCTCGGCATTGAAAGGATCGGAATAAATACTGACCTTGGAGTCCATCAATTGCTCACCCAGCCGGTTACCGCCCCCCGGCTTGCTCATAAAGCTTCTCCCTTCATCGGCATTCCTGGCATCCAGCCCAAAGAACATATTTTCCAGCATATAGGCTACCGCCACCGGCTCCAGGATCACGGTGTATTTTCCCGGCTCGATGGCTTTCGCACCGATACTGCCGGTAGCTTTGGTCGTAGCAACCTTCGTGGCCGAATACGTATCCAGCTTGGTGACATCGTTGAAACCGCGTGCCGCATATCCCGAACCGGTCCCTTCTTCATTCCGGGTAGTGATGGTAAAGATGACATCCGTACTCTTGTTGTAGGCAAAAAGCCCCTTGGAATTCGCGATGGCCTCGAACGAGTTTGTATTCTCCAGGTAGCCTGCTGCCTGCAGCTTTGCATCTTTGGATACCTTGATACTCTTGCCCACGGCTTCCGCCCGCGTATCGGGTGTAATATCGGCCGTAGCCTGTACATAAGTGATGGAGTCCGCAAAAGTCTGCGGGCCCAGCAACGGCATGTGCTCAGGGTTCTCGGGCGCCAGCTGCGCCAGCTCCTCGGACCGCCGGACCACCTTCTCCAGCGATGCATCATCGAACTCGTCGATGGTCGCCGTACCTGTCTTCTTACCATAACTGCTGCTGACCGCTAACCTCAGCTGACCTATCTCTCCCGCCGTAGAGACGGAATTGCGTGCATACCGGATATTACCGCTCTCGGACCCTCCCAACGAAACCTCACATTCATCCGCTTTGGAGAAGGCCAACACCTTCTGTAATAATTTCTGTGCTTGTTCTTTATTATAAATTGACATATAATAGTTTGAATATTATCCAAGTTTTCTTGCCGTATTGATGACATTGACACCGTTGAACCGGGCCGTCGCAGCTCCATGGGATACCGCATTCGCTTGCTGCGGCTGACCCTTTCCGTCATTAAAGGCGCCCCCCATCCGGTAGTCCCGCTCGTCCGCAACAGCCACCAGCGAATTCCAGAACTCCTGGTTGATGGCCTGGTACGCAACGTCTTTCAACATGCCCACGATCTTGCCGTCCTGGATCTCGTAAAACATCTGGCCGCCAAACTGGAAATTATACCGCTGCTGATCGATCGAAAAACTGCCGTCCCCAACGATATAGATGCCCTTCTTGACATCTTTGATGATATCATCCACGCTCAACCGTTCCTTGCCAGGCATCAGCGAGACATTCGGCATCCGCTGGAATTGCACGTCTGACCAGCTCTGGGAATAACAGCAGCCCTGCGAATGCGGTAACCCCAGGATATGCGCCTGGTCCCGGATAGCCTGGAAGTTTACCAGCACCCCGTCCTTGACCAGCTCCCATTCCCCACACTTGACGCCTTCGTCATCATAACCTACCGCTCCCAGGCTACCAGCCTGGAGTTTGTCGGCATGAATGTTCATCAGCTTGCTGCCATAATGAAAATTGTTCGATTTTAATTTGTCCATGCTCAGAAAGCTCGTCCCTGCAAAATTGGCCTCATACCCCAACACCCGGTCCAGTTCGGTCGGATGCGCCACTGACTCATGAATGGTCAGCCAAAGATGAGATGGATCCAGCACGAGGTCATATTTTCCCGCCTCAACACTCTTGGCAGTTATTTTCTGGGCAACATCAGCCGTCGCATTCTTCACGTCCTCCAGGATATCATACCGGTCCTTGTACCGGGTGACAATACCCTGCACCTTATTCTCGGGTCCACAGGTCAGGTACTCATATCCCATCCCTACCGGCGAACTCAGCGACCGGCGCGTCTGGAACTTACCCGAAGCCTTATCGATCTTGGTCACATTGAAGTTGGGATAGAGCCGATGAATGTCCTGGTCGATATATGATCCGTCGGTAGAAGCAAAATATTTCTGCTCATCGATGGCCAGAATGGCGGAATTGATGAAGCTCGCACCCCCTGACATGGCTATCCCGTTTGCAGTCAGCAACAGGTCGATCTTTTCCTTCAACGGTACCTCAAACGTATTCTTGACTATCGGTGTCTTCCAGCTCACTTCCCCATATCCCTTCTGCGGTGCCAGCTGAACAGGCTCATCGATGATCTTCGAATTAGCCTTGGCTACCGCTACAGCCTTTGCCGCTGTCTTCGCCATGCCGTCAGGCGTAACATCATTGGTAGCGGCAAATCCCCAACTCCCGTTGGCAATAACCCGAATGCCGACACCGAAGGATTCGGTATTCGCAATATTCTGTACCCTGTTCTCCCGGGTAGTAACAAACTGGTTGAGATATCGGCCGATACGCACATCTGCATAGGTAGCGCCCGCTGACCGCGCAGCATTCAGTGCGGCATCCGCCAACTGCTTTTTGGCCGCCACATCCATGCCGCCCTGCAACGCTTCCGAAGGATCGATCATCCGCGTGCCGAAAGGTAGCCTAGGCAATGCAAGGGACCCCAATCCCATGCCGGCCATCTGGAGGAAATCTTTTCTTTTCAAGTTAAGTCTGGTTATTGTGAATAATTGAATAACGAAGCAATCTAAATAACTTTCATTGCATTATTGGCCCACTCATCCCGGCCATTTTTCTCTCAACCCATAAAAAAAGGACACTTAGTAAAAAAAGGATATAGAACCAGTAGGTAGGAATAGGCACCGCCTCCCGCAACGGAAGCCCGGTCTGCGCCTCTTTTCCCCTGTGAGCCGACGCCTCTTGCAACCGCCGTTGCCCATAAAGCGCCGTCCACGCCGCCCCCGGCCACACATAAGCCCATGTCGTATCCCCCTGTAACGTATGTAGCATCTGCCATCCAACCGCCGTCGGCCAATAAGTTCCCCGCCACTCGAAAGGCAAAACCGCCCCCTGCGCCAAATACACATTAACCGTCGACCCGCTCTCCTCACTCACCAGCCCCTGCACCGGAGCAGCAGCACCCGTCCGCACCCTTACCGTCACCGGCTCTCCCACCCTCGGCAACTCCGGTACCCATTGCCACTCCTCCCCCGGCCCTGTCTCCCGGCTGACCCGCCGCAACAAAGTCGACCAATAGGCGGCATACGCCTGCCGCTGCCCCGCCATCATCCGCACATAAGTGGCATTGAGCATCGTGAACACCACCTTGCCTGACCCATATAGCCTGCCATCCACCGCGGCCCGCATCGACGAATCTCTGGTCAATACCCTTAGCCCTTCTTTTCCCCACCCAACACCCTTCATACCCGCACTATCCACCCTGATGATCAACCCCAAACCCTTTTCCTCCACCTGCCGCCGCAAAGCCGCCCCTCCCGGACTACCAGCGGCCGGTAAGGCCGATGAATCCGCAACGACAACATCGAATCCATCCAGCAAAGCAGGTGTCAATACATCCAATGATCGCGACAGCATATTCGCAAAGGAAGATTGATAATTATTTCTGCTCACCTCCGTCCGATTAGCTACCTGCTGGCCATCCGATGCCAGCCAGTTCATAAAAAACGTATTTTCAAAACCCGGCGCGCCAGCCAGGATCAATACTTTTAAAGGCTTCCCCGTTTCGACCTGCACCGGGATATCTTCTCTTTCCAGCGTATCGGCTCCCGAAACCGCAACCAATTGATACACCGCATTTCCAATCTGCGCCGGTACGGTACCCAACGAAAAGCCCCCGTCGGTTACAGTCGAATCCATTACACCACCCAATCCCATTAATAAAAGTTTTGCCCGTAATCCCGACCAATGCCCCTGTACTTCCAGCTTCTCTCCCTTCATCAACCGCCGTTGCCAATCCACCGCCACCATTCCCTTCGGCAACGTTCCGGGCTGCAACACCGCAACCGGCGCTGGTAAAGCCTTCACCTCCCGGTAATAGTGCAGCGGCAGCACGATCCCGGCCAATGCCGTTACTGCCAGCACAGTAGCCACCACCCTCCAGGCCAGGTGGGATCTGTCGGGCCTGAGTCTCTCCTTCGAAAGAAGAAAGACCAGCAGTACGAGGCAGGCGCCTCCTTGAATATAGGCCTGGGGTATCATGGTTTTCCTGCAGGATCGTTTAGATGACGAAAATAAAGTTGTGACAATCCCGCATCAGCCGTTTGCTGCGCCGCAACCGGCAGCGCCTCCGCAACCGGCAGCAATTGCCGGATGGCCCGCTCGATCATTGGAATATCAGCGGCCAAAGTCTTCGGCGCCGGCCCCCCTTCCCCGGTGATCTGTCGCAATGCCTGGTAGGCGCTAAGATATTCGCCCGGTCTTGCCGCCGCCTCACGGCCTAACCGCCGCGCCACCTGTTGCACCAACACGCTGTCTGCATCGCTCATCTCCACCCGCCCAACTCGCCGGGCCTCCAGCAACCCCAACGCGATCCGTAACACCTCCGCTTCGCTTAATCCTCCCACAGCCGCCGCCTTCTGCACCGGCGCCTGGATATCTTTTAATTCGCCGGTCAACCGCTTGGCAGGATTCAACGGCGTCACCCGTACGCCTGTCTTCGCCACGAAGGCCCGCGATTGCTGCTGCAGGTCCTTCAGCAGGCGTAATGCTTTATAGGCAAAGGGCAGCGCCGCCTGCGGCTGGAAAGTGCGCAATTGCAGCTCGGCCTTCCACATTTCATTCAGCGTAGCCTTCAGCTGTTGCTTGACAGCCGGTTCGAAAAAAGTAGCATCTTCCGCATTATCATGCTTGTCAGTATAGGCATCTAATATCTTGGTCGCATCCCCAAAAGCGCCGAATGATGCGGTATCTCCCGGACTGCCACCCGGCTCGCCTTCCTCCGCTTCCTCCCCGAGGAACTTCCCATACCGCAGCCGCAACAGCTTCTGATCGACACCGAGATCATTGCTGCGTTGATGGAACGCCGCTACAGCAATAGTATCCTTCTCCTTCAGCAGCTGTTCCGTCTCGATGATGATCTGCCGCTCACTCCGGAAATACTCGGGCTTGACATCGGTCCCCAGGGTCATCCCTTCCAGGCTCATTAGTTGCGCCGTATCGGTCAGAGAAATAATATACATCTCAGACCGGCTCTCCTGCCCCCGGTTGTCTTTCGCCCGGCAATAAAAATACAGCTCGTCCCCGGGCTTCAATCCCAGAGCCTTCAGATCTAAGGTCCTGGACAGCTCATATGCAGGCTGGTCGCCGGGGAACGTCCTGTTCCACCGGATCTCCTGCTCCTTGAATTTGACGGCTTCACCCTTCCCGCTGGAGACGGTCGCCATCACCGCCGCATCGCTGATGCCATAGTCATCCTTCAGCTTCACCGTCAGCGGAATAGTGGTCGGCTCCCCATAGTCTATGACTGTATAGGGCTTGGGCGTCACTATCATAATCTGCGGCGGCTCATCAGGCCGCACTTCCAGTTGATACAATCCTGACATCTGCCGCCCCACCCGAACCTGATAGAACCCCGATCGCATGGCCTTCTCTGTAAACCGCCATACTGTATGCCCTGTATCTGCTACCCGCAATAAGACCCTGCTGCTATCATTAAAAATAAATTCTACTGTATCCACTGCCGACCCCGTCTCCAGCTCCCAACTCACTACCGCTCCCTCCTCCACCTTCAACCCAAAGTCCGACTGACTGCGCACCGGCCTGCCTGTATAGGCCGGCGGAGTAATGCGGATGCTGACGGTCCGGATGCCAGGCGCCGCTTTTTCCTTTGCCGCTGCCTCTCTCGTAACAACCACTTTACTCTCCTTCTTCTTTCGGCTCATTCCTGAAATACCCGCACTCAGTAACACAGCCAGCACGAATAATCCCGTCGCAAAAATCAGCCGCCGACGCAGGGGATGTGGAGCCCTGATCCGGGCAAGCTTTTCGGCGGTACGCGCCGCCTGTAATTTTTCCAGCGGCCCCAGTTCGGCCCCACCCCGCAACAGTAATCCACAACTCTCTTCCAGCTCCGGCAACATCCGGTCAAGATATCGGGCAGTATCGGCAAGGGTTACCCGCCAGAAAGGCGACAAAGCCAACGAGAGGGACAGACACAGCACAACCGCCGGACCCCCGACCCATAATGGCCATCCCATGCCGGCATGCAGCACCGCCGTCAGCAAAACACCCCCTGCTAGTGCCATCAGCAGGCAATAGACGAAACTCTCCCCTTTCCACTGCCTTTGCAGCCTGTTAAGTTTTTCTTTTCCCATGTGACACTATCCGCTCTATAATGAAAAATAACAATATCAACCACCACAGCACCGGAGCCAAATCGATCTTCCCACCCGCCTCAACTCCGCCGCGTCTCTCCCCTCCATGCGCCGGCAAGATCTGCACAGGATCGATGACCCGCCTATCCTCCACCACATCCGTATCTTCCCCATATAATAATTTCTCCATTATAACCGGTAACGACCCGCTCCACTCCGGCTCATTCCAATGCGGATCGAACCGGCTCACATGGGCAAAAGCCCCCGCCGGTACAGGCCGCGCAGACAACCAGAATAACCAATCCGCCTTCTCCGGCGCCCGATCGGTCTCCTCAATTTCCAGCCTTCGTCTTGTATACTGCTGCAAAGCCCTCAATGCCGTCCCGACATATCGCCCATCCTGCCGGTAGGCGGCGTCCGTACAAACCACTACCCGCAAGACGGAAGTATCGACTTTCACCGGTAGCTGGCTTCCCGGTGCCACAGTCTCGCCGGTATAGATACTCCCCGTACTCCTGCTCATACCCGATAATACGCGGATGCTATCGGATCCCACCAACCATGCCGACTGCATCCAATGACTAACGGAATCCGTCGGCGTATAAGTATCCCAGTGAATTACTCTGTTTGTCAATGGCCGCACACCTGAAAATCGCCCCAACAAACCCGTCGTCACCACATAAAATGGCACTTCTGCCGGCGCCACTGTGTCCGCTGCCCGAAATCCATTCCAATAATTCACGCTATCGCTCAATAGATGCCGCTCCCAACCCGCTCCCACCAAGCTATCGATTTCCTGCCCCCACCTTGTCCCCGTTCCCCCCAGGGCCGTATCCGTCAGCACCCAACCTTTCACTTGCTCACCCTTTCCCGTCCGACGCCAGTAAGGCCCTGCCAGCAAGATCGCCAGCAGGATCAGTAACAGACAACGCAACAACAGCAGCCACCACTGCGATAGCCGCCGGCTCCAGGCCATCCGTTGCGACGCCTCTTTTAATAAGGAAATGCTTCCGACCTGCAGCACCTTTCCACGCCGGTCATTCCAGAAATGCAGGATCACCGGCGCCGCTATCGCAGCCATCGCCCACAGCCAGAGAGGTTGTAATAAATGTATCAATGGCGATCCTATGATTTTATTTGCTGTCTTTGTTTAAGATAATCCCGCAACGCCTGGTCCATGGGCTGATCGATCCGCATCAACTGATAAACAATATTCTTGTTCAACAGCCGCATCCGCACATTAGCCATCCAGGCCCGCATCCGTTCGGTATACTCGACATCCTTTCCCCCGCTGACCGCCAACCGCTCTCCGGTCTCAAGATCCTCTACTTCCGTATAGCCGCCAAAATCTTTCTCTATTTCATTTCCCGCCATGATATGAAAGACAATGATCTCATGACCCAATGCAGCCAGCATTTCCAGCAGCCCGCTGACTTCCCCATCCCGTTCATACAGGTCGGTAATAAAGATCAGCAACTCCCTTTTCTGCTCGCCTAAAAAGATATGTTTGTAGTGAATGGGGTTCCCGACCTTCCCTCCGGCCTCTATGCCTTCTAACTGATGGAAGAATCGCGCCATGTGCTGCGCGTCCTTGCGCGCCGGCAATGTATGAACGGTCCCCTCCTGAAATATATAGAGGCCGACGGAATCACCTTGCGTAAAAGCCAGCCAGCCCAAGGCAGCCGCCAGGTGGCGGGCATAGCCCATCTTGGTATACGACCCCTCCCGATGATTCATGGAAAGGCTCGCGTCGATCAGCAACCGGACGGAAATGCCGGTCTCGACTTCGGACTCCCGGATATAATAACGGTCGGAGCGGGCATACCGCTTCCAATCCAGCCAGCGCAGATCGTCCCCGGGCTGATAACTGCGATATTGGCTGAACTCGAGCCCCGGTCCCT
This sequence comes from Puia dinghuensis, assembly GCA_026225275.1. Lineage (GTDB taxonomy): Bacteria > Bacteroidota > Bacteroidia > Chitinophagales > Chitinophagaceae > Puia > Puia dinghuensis_B. Next base: position 1,041 of record JAMFSL010000265.1, on the reverse strand, counting down.
TCACCTTGCTCTTGTTGATGCCATTCATAAAACCGTCGATGGTCTGGCGCGCCGCCAGCGACAGATCCTTAATGGCCATTAAAATATGGTGATCGGGTATCATTTCAATAACCCCGAGGGCCGGTCAATGGTCTTGATCAGGAAAGCAGTCACATCGTCGGGATGGATATTCTCAGCCTCAGCCTTGAAGTTCATCAGGATACGATGCCGCAACACCGGGTTGGCCATAGTATGGATATCTTCCATGGTTACGGCATATCGCTGATGAAACAAAGCCCTGGCCTTCGCCGTGAGGATCAGCGCCTGTCCCGCTCTTGGTCCCGCCCCCCATCGCACCCATTCCTTCACATAAGAATGCGGGGTGGTATCCGGCCGCGTCGCCCGGATGATATCCGCAACATAGCGGATCATGTCTTCGCTGATGCTGACCTCCCGCACTAACCCCTGCAGACGCTTGATCTCCTCCCCACCGATGATGGGATGAACGGCCTGCCTCCGGGCGCCCGTCGTATGACTGAGGATCATTGTCTCCTCCTCCGCACTGGGATAACCAATCCGGATATACAACAGGAACCGGTCCAGCTGCGCCTCGGGCAATGGATAAGTACCGGCCTGTTCAATGGGATTCTGTGTGGCAAGAATAAAGAAGGGACGGTCCAGTGGATACGTCTGACCGCCATACGTCACTTCGAACTCCTGCATCGCCTCCAGCAACGCCGACTGCGTCTTGGGCGGAGTCCGGTTGATCTCATCAGCCAGCACGATATTGGCAAATAAAGGGCCTTTGTTGAACTTGAAAAAACGTCGCCCTGTCGTATGATCTTCTTCCAGGATCTCTGTGCCCAGAATGTCGGTCGGCATCAGATCGGGAGTAAACTGGATACGGCGGAAAGAAAGGTCCAGCGCCTGGGACAGGGTCCTTACCATCAGTGTCTTGGCAAGACCCGGCACTCCTTCCAGCAGACAGTGGCCGCCAGCCAGCAAAGCCACCAATATTTCTTCGATAATATCTTCCTGGCCTACAATGACCTTACGGATCTC
>JAMFSL010000038.1 GCA_026225275.1 Puia dinghuensis | reverse complement strand
TGGATCAGAGACGGGCTGGTCATGTTTTGGCGGGTTTATAAATACGCTTTTTCCCCTACAGAAAAGAACCTGTTGGTATCCTTTTGGTGGGACTTCGTCCACTTCAAGAACAGGAGGCCTGGGGATACGTTGTATGATTTTTTGGACGAACGGAGAGTGTTCCTCAAACGTGTACTAACGGATCCGGGTCGATCGGGAAAGAGAAAGCATCTTTACCGCGATCTGTTCGAGGCTTTGCATCGGCCGCGTCTGCGGAAGATCTTCATCGACTTTCTTGAATCTCCTTCGCCAGAAGAAAATTATCAGGTGGTAGTCAATGCTATGAAAAGCGCATGGCGGAGCGACGAGGAGGCCGCGGTTAGTCGCGATGTTGAGCCGGCGGCGGCTATGCTACAAGCCGATCAACCGAAGGACGAAAAGCCGGTGGACGACCAGCCAAAAGCCAAGAGTAAACTTTTGAATGCAAGAGCGTACTTTATCGCGGCCAACCTACATTTTGAGCTGCAAGGCAAGTCCGAGGAATTTCGGCGGCTTTCACGGCGGCTGAAAGACCTTAAGACCTTTATGAAAGAGCAATTTCATGTGACAAGACTTCCGGGTACGTTCGACGACCTAAATGGGTACGACTATAAAAATATATTGAAAGAGAAGCAGGAAGACGCGCGCAGGGTTCAACTCAGGCAGCATTTCCGGCAAATCTCCGAGCATCCCGAGATCTTTGGTAACCCCATTGCCAGCCGGGCCGCCGAAATCATCGACGAACACTTCTACTGAGCATCTTTTTTCTACACTTTCTGCGACAAGGGTACCCCTCTCCATTTTCAGGGTATACCCTCAGGGTGTCCCTTCCTTTTTTCGGCCCTTTCGGTCGACTATTTTAGTCTTTCTAAAATTAATGCACAATGAAAAAGGGGCAGAAAAAGCCGCGACTGAAGCCGGACAACCTAAGAACAAATAAGCGGACGACCATCGATCTCACAGAAGAACAATATGGGCTTTTCCGGAAAAACGCTGCAGCAGCCGGGGTGACTTTTGCCGCTTATATCCGGCAAGCGGCCGTTGGGGGAATTGTCAAAGCCCGCTTGAGTGAAGAGGAAAAAGAACTCTTCAGGAAAATGGTGATGATGTCCAATGATCTCCACCAATTGTGGAAGATGGCCCGCGATCAAGGAATGGAACAGGCAATGGCTCTTTTTGAAGCCGGCCGCGATGCGGTGGATAAGGTACTCAATACACTAAATCATGATAGGTAAATATTTTCCACCCGCAAAGTCTTTCCTGCGTCAGGCAAGGTATCTGTGCCAGGATCAGACCAGGTCTCAGGTACTTTACCAGGAAGGAGTAAGGGGACACGATTACCGTCTGATGGCCCAGGATTTCGAGATCATCCATCAGTTACGTCCCGGGAGGAGTCACCCGGTCTACCATTCGGTACTGGATTTCCACCCTGATGAAGGATGGGATGATACCAAGATGGTAGATATCGCCTTAAAATACCTGCCGGAAATTCGGATGATCAATACCCAGTTTGCCATTGTCAAACATACCGATACGCCCCATACACATATGCACATCATAGCTAACCGGATAGATTACAACGGCAACTATATCGAAAATTATCCGGAGATTCTAAATAGTAATGATGCAGTCCGAAAACTGATCAGAGAATATGATCTTATGCCGGTAGGATCGAAAAACCTGCGTCAGATCAATTTCGATGCTTTGGACGATTCCGAAATACGGAAGTACGCTATTTACCGGGGTGTCAAGGAATGTCTGCCCGGCTGTCGTGGTCTTGGAGAACTCGAGCAAAAATTGCTCTTGTTGGGAATAGATACGCAGTACAGAATAGACAAGGAAACGGGGCAGAGACTCGGGATCAGTTTCCGCTATCAAAACTTGGCCTTTAGGGGTGGCAATGTCGATCCGGAACTTTCGCTTGGGCGATTGGAAAGGGCGCTGGGACAGCGGCAAGAATTGAGCCAATGGGAAAATGAAAAGCTAGCGCTGAGGGCGACGCAGGTTCAGCAAGAGCGGGTTTTGCAGGAAAAAGAAGCGATGGAGCAGCGGCTGTTGCTGCAAAGGCAGGAGCGGGAATTAAGGCAACAACAAAAGCAGGACCAGCGGGAAAGCCAACGGCAGGTCCCGCAGCTAAGAATACAACAGTGATCAACAATTAAAATATAATAATATGAATGACGTAGTAGTTGAAAAATTGATCCAGAAAGTGATCAATATGCTGGATGAAATGAACGATTTAAATATACAGGTACGACGGCTGACACCGAATCAGGAAACGCTTAACCGGATCAATGAGCGGATCGATGCGATACTTGGATCGGTCAAGCAAATTGAAAATGGGGTCAGCAACGATGAAAAGAAGATTGCCGAATTGGAAAAGCAGACTCAATCGGTGGAGACATCCCTGAGCAAAGTAAATGGAACTATGTTAGAGCTAAAGCATAACACAGAGGAGACAAGAAGAGGAACGGTTGATATAAAGCAGGATGCAATGGCTGCCTATAGGTATAACGAGAGCCAATTCCAGCAGTTGAAAGGTGAGCTGGAAAAATGGTTTTGGGAGCACAAAGTATGGTTGATCGTGCTGGCTGCCACTCAATTGGTCTTGATTATTGTTATCCTTCTGCGATGAGGGGTTTGAGCGTGGTAGTGGCTGTCAAATCGGTAGGGTTGTCGATGCGCGACCTTATTTAAGAAATTCTTCCACCTGCTGGACGCCGCTGACGAAAAGTTTGCCCTCATCATCGGTGTCGGGCCACTTGATCTTGTTGCGCCTGAATACGCCTTTGATGAGCGTATCGGCCGTGTGGCAGTCCTCTGTATCGAAAAAGTATGATCGCCATTGGACGGACAGGCTGTCGTATCGCTTAAGCCCGAAACCATTCCCATAAATCTTCAGCGGTGAAGGAATATCTGTGACGTTGATAGCGCTGATGTCATTATCCGAACCCCATTGGAAATAGGCCTCCCAGAATTGAAAATGATTGTGCAGCCGCTGCCGGATCTCGCCGATGTTTTCTTTATGTGTGGCCGGAATACGCCATTGATTATTCTCCAGGGAAAAAGGGTCTTTAGACGACCTGCCCGGGGGCCGGGGCTGTTTTTCAAAATAGGCGATCTTCCCTTTGGACAGATAAACATCCATTTCCTTTTCCCCGATTTTCAATAACCGGAAGATATAAGTGGTGTGATGCTGATTGGTAAGATAGAGTTCTTTCTCCTTCAATTGCCAGTTGCCATAGTCGAAGTGGCCGAAGTCCTGGCTATAGGAGCCGTCAGGCCGCAGCTCGAGAAAGCTGCCTCTGGTCAGCACGGTGTCCCATTTTGAAGGGGTATTGCTGGAATAACGGTAAAACCATAGCGGGGAAGAGAATTGCTCGTTAAAATGACAGGCGCCCAATCCTGAGAGCAGGAGGAGCAGACAGCAGTAAAGAGCCGTCCGCAGACCGGCAAGATATCGATAGACCGTTTGCTGTGAGCGGGATTTGCCCTGACTAGCGGACTTCGCACTTTCCAATTGTAAACGCATGAGTGTCCTGATTTGCTGCCTGGCCGATTCATCGTACAACGGAAAGCATACTTCGATCCGGCGGTAAATATTCCTGTCCATTTCCAGCACGCGGTAGTTGAAGTCCAGCCAGCTAAGGTCCCGGTTGTAATAGGAGTATTCGGGCAGGAATGCAAAATAATTTAAATTTCCGACTTATTCTGTGGAGGGTAATGGCAAGCTTTGAAACCCGGGACTGAAACTATATATTTGTAAAGGAATATGCCTTCTCCTCTCAATAATTACTTTTTAGATACCATCCGTCACTTGAGGCGCCAGGAAGAAGTTGTCATCTATGATCGCTATGCACCAATCACCACAGACGTACAAGAGTCCGTGACGGCATTCCTGAAAGAAGAATATGAAAGAGAATGTCTGGAATATCCTAATGGAGCTCCAGATTTTGATGGAGCCGCCGCATTATGGGCGGCGCGTACCATTTATATAACCGCCCAGTTTCTTCTATACAGGGAGAAGACCGGAACCGAAACTTCGGAACTATTGCCGTCTTACGGAGATTTGCAGACACCGGGCGCCATTTTATCTGCCGATCTCTGTCTGCGGTTCCTGCCGGACATCCTGGAAAAAGCAAGGGAAATCAGCCTTGAGGATCCTTTGATCATGTTACTGGAAAAGCACCTGTACCAATGGCATTTTTCGGGTGTTGGATATCCATTGCACAAAGAAAGGTTGGATTGGCCATTGATCTTGGAAAGCGATTGCGTTCGCAAGCTCTACGTCGACAGGATCATCCAACGCCGATCGCTATCTTTAACGGGTATACCTGTATTGCAAACCTGGATTAAGGCAGCTCTTGGCGACCATGGATCCCATTACTGGAAAGAATATAACAAAGAATATGACCCCTATTGACAAATTGAACAATGTCCTTGCCTATCTTAAACATTCTTTCGTTGGCAAGGATGAGATTGTTGACCTGTTGGGCATCAGTCTGCTGGCCCGTGAAAATCTTTTTTTATTAGGGCCTCCCGGAACAGCCAAAAGTGCGATTGTACGAATGTTGTCTGCATGCCTGGAAGATGGTAAAAATTTTGAATATCTGCTGACGCGGTTTACCGAACCCAATGAGATCTTTGGTCCCTTTGATATCCGGAAGCTGAAGGAGGGTGAGCTGGTGACTAATACGGAAGGCATGATGCCGGAGGCATCGTTGGTATTTTTCGATGAGATATTCAATGCCAACAGTGCGATTTTGAACAGCTTGCTGACGGCGCTCAATGAGAAGATTTTCCGCCGGGGAAAAGAGACGCGACGGCTGCCTGCACTGATGTTCATCGGCGCCAGTAATATGCTGCCGGAGGATGAGGCCCTGCAGGCTTTGCTGGATCGCTTCCTCATCAGGGTCAAATGCGAATACGTCGATCCGGACCTGCTGCATGAAGTGCTGCTGGCCGGGTGGCGATTGGAGACTGAATTGCCGGCCGATAAGCCGTGCATCTCCTCCGGAGAGGTCATTGTTCTTCAGAAAGCCTGTCGGGAAATCGATCTAAGTTCTGTCCGTCAACAATATATCGACATCGTTCACAGTCTGCGCAGTACAGGTATTAAAGTCTCCGATCGCCGGGCGGTCAAGCTGCAAAATATTATCGCCGCCAGTGCCCTGATCTGTAACCGAACGGCAGCGATCCTGTCGGATCTGTGGGTACTGAAATACATCTGGGACACCGAAGAGCAGGTGGAAATTCTAACCGGCATTATCGATGCCGTTATCGAGAAGGATGCAGAGGTTTTATCTCATCACCAGGCGAGGTACAATAAAGTTCCTGATCCGGAAGAGGTAATGAAGGAAGTGAGCTTTCTTAGCTCTAAATGGGAAAGCAGCGATCTTTCGTTTGAAGATCAGAATATCGTGAAGGATAAACTGCGATATGTGCAGTCCCGATGCAGCTGGATCAGGAACTCCGAGCAGAAACAATTTGTTCAGCAGGAAATTGAGCGGTTATGGCAGAAAATTCTTCAAAAAATTTAAACTGGATATTGGAGATCGATCAGCAGCGCATTGATTACCTCGCGCCAATTCGTCATTGGAGTGATTTGAAAATGGCTGTCGATCAGGGATTATGCCTGGTAAAAGGGTTTACCGCAGAGCAATTGGAGATGCCGGAGATCCGGAGCATTCCATTTAAGCGGCTCTTTTATGAAAAGGAAAATCGGCTCTATCCGTCAGGTAGCTTGCTGCCGGTCAAGCGTATGTCGACTACCTTATTATGGATGCCGTTGGAAAGGGGGTTGCCATTACGTATCCCTTCCTTCAACCACAATTATTTTGGTATCGATCAACGGTTGATCGTCCGGCTCATACCTTCCGCTATACCGCAGCCGTCGTTTGCCATGTTGATATCGCTGGACATTTTGGGGCATTATATTCATTCGGCCCCAGCCATAAGGCTGCAAGGTCTTAGCTGGATACTCGTCGATGAGAAGGCGCTTGTATTGGGTTCGCCTCTCCTGCCATTACCGGGCGAAACCTGGTGGCGAAAGGATAGTTCGTTACTGCCATCCGGCTATGACTGGGAATGGTCCGTTCTTTCCATCCGTCCTGGCGGAGATCTTGACAGCGGGGATGATCAATGGTTGCTATGGGATAGAAATGGTTCTTATATGCCCGTTCCCAAAACGCAGTGTCAATCATTATCACTTAGCTCTTTTCGGCTGACAATGGCGTCTCTGGCCGGTAATCATCCAAATATCCAATGATTCGTATGGACAACAGGAACAATTATTTTCAGGCGTATAAGGACTACTTCTGGTCATGGGAGGAGGGAGGTGACGTCATCGTCATCCCAAATGGAGATACTATTGCCTATAGCCAGTTTGTGCTCCAACTAATAGAGACCCTGTCCGGACAGGGATTGCCGCCTTTCGGATCATTGCTGCTGGCGATTGCGGCTACTAATTATTCTGCCAACAATCCGCTGCAGCAGATTAGTTACATCATCGGACAGAATGCCGATCGTTATTCCGGCAGACATATATCCACGGACAAGGATATGTTCGGGCAGGCCACTCTTTTTTTGAATATCCTGACAGGGTTGCCTACAAAATATACTACCGGCGATAGGCGGGTGCAGCTATTTCAACTGATCTTTTCGGATGCACATAGCAAGGTCTCGGCAGCCACCGCGGCAGAAGTAATCGGTCAGGCAAAGGCGGCACGGCAGAAAGGGTATGCCGGTCCGGATGGGATGTCAGCGCCAAAAGAATGCACGTATGATATCTTTTACCGCGAATTCCGGTGTATTGCGTTGTTGTTAAAAAAGTTCCCGACCGCCAACAGCCTGATCGAAAAATTGGCCGGCGTTCCGAAAATAGGTGAAAAGATAGAGATCGCCGAAGAGCAGCCCGCCGGGTCGGGAGACTTCATCGAGTCGCTGATAGAAAACTACAAGACATTTTCTGTCGGCACACTGATCAAATATTTCTGGTCAGGATTAAGCATTCCCATTCATCATACCTTACCCAGCAGCCAGCCGCTGGGCGGGATCTCGGACCTTAGTAACAAAGGTGATTTTGATAAGCTGCTGGTTTCGGAATTCGCCAACGACGAATGGCTGTTCCTGTCACGAATAGCTAACCGGGAGGCGTTGTATATACACCGGGAAAATCCACCCGGCGCCGATGATCTCGAACGGGTCTTATTGCTGGATATTTCCCTTAAAAGCTGGGGCACGCCTAAGGTACTGACCTATGCGCTGCTGTTGGCTATTGCCAAACATCCGCGGACGGATATCGGTTGTACTGCCTATGCGGTGGGTAATAATTTCTTTCCTATTGCTTTCAATACGGTGGACGAAGTGATCGATAGCCTGCAAATACTGGATGGAGCTTTGCACCCGGCTTTGGGGCTCGTCAAATTCCTGGACATGTATGGGACTAAGAAGGGGATCGAGCTTTTTTTCATCGCCTCGCCGGAGACAATGCGACATCCTGCCGTTCAAAAGGTGATCAGTGAATACTATTCCTGTTTCAAATACTGGATGCTGGCCGATCATCGCGGAGCGATCGATGTATACAGAAATCAGCACGGAGGCAGGAAGCTGATGCAGCAGATCCGGTTGCCTTTGGACGAATTATGGGATCAGCGGCGGCGGCCGGCCGGCCAACAGACGGCGAAAGAAGAGGATGCCGGTGAAATGGAAGTAGTCGGCAAACGCGTTCCGATCCTTTATCCCGCAGCTTTTTCAAAAACTGTTCTTGTAATGGAGAACAACGAAATATTCGTGATCAGCAGGGAAAAACGGTTGTTCCGGCAGATTCGGGATGGAGCCGCGACTAAAGGTTGGCAGTTGTTACTGAGTGATCTGGGCACGGCTGATTGTCAGTATGAGATAGGAGTAGACCAGCATGGAAATTTACTGCTGCTATGCTTTAGGCCATCGACACGGGGAATAACCATCTATGATATACAGGCAGGTATAAAAGCATCGGTGATTTTCGAAGAGTGGCGGAATTCATTATATAAGGAACTTTTTTTCAACGAAGGAGCGTTTTATTACCTGACCGTTCATGATCTCTGGCGGATCCTCTGGAAAGAGGGAAAGATAATGATCCTGAAAAAGGATTTTCCAAAGGATAACAGATTTTCCGAATCCTATAAACAGCGTGAAAACCGCATAAAAATGACCAGGAATAGCTTTCCGTCGCTGTCAGTATTGAAAAATATTGATCATATCGGAGTGAATGAGCGCACGAATCTTGTCATCAACAATAAACACGAACTGCTTTTCGATAAATTTGGGCATCATTGGCAGATCCACTTCAAATTGGCTGATACGCAGCAGGCCAAAAAGATTGCCGTGGCGGCGACACCGGGCAAGAGAAATAATTTCATTTTTCCCAATGGCAGCCAGATAATAGTCGACAGATCGGGAATGCTGATACTACGAGAACCGCCCGACGAGGAGAGCACCGAAATCTATATCCCCGCTGAGTTGGATGGGTTATTGGGTATAGCTGCCGGCGATAAATTTACCGGTAATATGTACTATTACCCGCCGGATCAGCAGTCTACTTTGATTCGGGTCGACACACGACTGGTTTATGACATTGTCTTTTCTTTCATCGAAAAAATCCTTGAGCATGGATCTTATCCTAAGGCCACACCATAAGAATCTGTATCCCCGCCAGGGCATCCTGGTGCGGGGACAGGAATTATCAGGATGGGTTGAACAGATCCAGCAAATGGGTCTTTCCATTCCTGATGTCAGGGTTTATCCCCTGCCTGGCGACCGGGCTAATACTTTATGGGGATGTCTGCTGGTTGGAGTCAAAGATAGTGCTGCCGTGAATTTAACGACGGCAGCTATCGCAAAGAACAGCTATTGTCATTGTGCGCATGGCCGGCTCTTTCTGCCGGAATATTGTCAGCTATATCCTGAGATCGGAGCGACAGAACTGGGCAAATTGCTTGGTGATAAGCCGCATCTCTATCATCCCGAAATCGGCTGGGTAGAATTACCAGGACCTATCGTCTGGCAGGAGAGGATGATTATGCCTGCGATGGCGGACCGAAGGATCAGGGAGCCTCAGCCCGGCATTATTCCGCCAGACAAGGTAAGAAGCTTCGTCGTGCAGGCAATGCCGCCGGAGGAGGCCCTGGAAGAGATGGAAGAGACCCTCCTGCCAGGCAACCGCAAGGCCAACCGGCAACCGCTGTCTGTTATTGAAAAATTCAAGCTGTGGCTACTGCAGGCACTCTTTCCTAAGGAGAAGAAGGGCAACGCCAGGGGGGGTGACGGCAAAGGCCAGGGAGAAAGAAAATGGTGGCGAGGGCTGACGGAGCGGTTATCTTCAGTACTGAATGACAAATTGGCGAAAAAGTTACTAAATACCCTTGAAGACCTGGAAGCAAGGAATAACCGTGAAGCAGGAAAATTGCTCGACCTGTTCAAAGATGATCCGAAAGAGGCGTTGAAATACGCTATACCGTTAAATAGCGAAGGTACTACAAGAGGAGGTGGACAGGCGGCCTATAAACTATCCAGGTTGTGGCAGAGTTTATCCGTATCCGGGCGGCATTGGGGGCCTATGGGCGGCGCAGTGTCCTTCGACCAGGACTATACCGATAAGCTTCGGCAACAATATCTGTCGAGCGCAAAGGAGTTTATTCATCAACAGCAATTTCGGGAAGCGGCCTTTATTTACCTGCGGTTATTAAAGGACTATCCCATGGCAGCCAAAACGCTGGAAGAAGGCGGCCTTTACGCCGAGGCAGCTGCTGTCCACCTCGAATACACCATGGACAAGTTAAAAGCCGCCCAATGTTATGAAAAGGGAATGATGCTATTGAAAGCGATCGACCTGTATAAGGAATTGGGTAAAGATGAAGAGGCTGGTGATCTTTACCTCAGGCTCAACAAGCGGCAAGAGGCCCACTATCATTTTAAGAAGATCATCAATCAATATAGGGCATCCAGTCAATATCTGAAGGCAGCCCTGATCTGCCGGGAAAAGATGAATGAGGTGGGGAGATCTCAAGTATTATTGCTGGAAGGATGGGAAAAGAATAGCGATGCCGTCAACTGTTTGAACTATTATTTTTCGCACTTACAGGATGAAAAGGAACTTGAGCAGGAAATAAGACGACTATACCATGATGAAGGTAAAAAGTTGAAATATCTTGAGGTTCTAAAGCTTCAATATGGGCGGCACGATGCAATGGAGGAAATGATCAGGGACATTGCCTATGAGATCGTTGCAGACAACGTAGCGGACAGCCCACGGATCGTATCGGAATTGCAACACTTCAATAAGAACGACAAGAACTTTACAAAAGATGTCCTGAAATATCAGCAAGGCCGGAAGGGCGTCAACTTGGGGCCTCTGATCCTGCTTTTCTGTTTTCTCTGCGCTTTCCATTGCGGTCTTCAGGCGCAATCGGGTGTCCAGCGGCTGGACGAGAATATACTCGAGAGGCTGGCTGCCGGTCGCACTGCGGGGCAGACGGGTTTCTGGCGATTCATTTCAAATGCGAATACCCCCGTTGACATAGCCATCCCTGTGGTAGTGCTGGCAGACGGGTTGATTGAGAACGACTCCCGCACAAAACGGAATGGATTGTATATAGCCAGCAGCACTGCCACCACCTATCTGCTAAACCTGCTGATCAAACAACTGGTGAAGCGTCCACGGCCTTTTCTGACAGATGTGCATTTGACGCCGGTGTACCGGCCGGGGGAATACTCTTTTCCTTCCGGTCACGCATCTTCTTCCTTCAGTGCCGTTACGGCGTTGTCGCGAGCTTATCCCAGGTGGTATGTGATCGCTCCCTCTTTATTGTGGGCCTCGGCGGTGGGGTACTCGCGTCTTTACTTGGGCGTGCATTATCCGACGGACGTAGCTGCAGGCGCTGTCCTGGGGGCAAGTACCGCCTTCGCCATGAATTTTCTCCGTCCGTAAAGGGCCTATACTTCCGTAAAGGACCCCTGCTGCTGAATATTTGTCGTTCGTCGATTTAATTTGTCGTTTGCAGATTCGCCGGTTTCTCTCCTTTTTTTCTTCTCATCTTTACAAAGAGCGTAACCATTAGAGCGTCCACCCCCATTCCCTATACCTCCTTTTTATCCTTCCTGTCGCCCCGGCTTCCCCCGACACGCCGGACGATATAGGTCCGATGCCCCGCAGGTCAATCCTGCGGGGCATTTGGGCTTTAGCCCCATTTTAGAGAAATTTAACCGCCCGGATTTGCCAATGTCAAAATTATTTCGTTAGTTTGTGTCAAAATAACGCAAACGGAAGTGAAACCTTTTCATTCATACAGCAACCCGGCATTAGCCATCGACCTTGTGGTATTTGGGTATCATGAGAATGAACTTTCCGTGTTATTGTTAAACAGAAAGGATGAGCCCTTTAAAGGCGGATGGGTTTTACCAGGCGCATTCCTGCAGATGGAGGAGCGGTTTTCGGATACCTGTTCGCGGGTCCTGCGTACCAAACTGGGCATGGACAAGCTTTACCTGGAGCAACTATATACTTTTGATGAATTGGATCGGGATCCGCGTGGAAGGGCAATTTCGGTGACCTATTTTGCGTTGGTCAATCCGTCCAGGCTGGAATTTTCGGCCGGAACGATGGCTAACGATGTACAATGGTTTAGTGTAAAAAAGATCCCCGATTTGGGGTTCGATCATAAAATAATCTTTAAGAAAGCTTTGCAGCGTCTGCGTTCTAAAATCCTGTACTTCCCCGTGGGGTTCGAATTACTGGATGAATATTTTACCATGACGGAATTACACGAGTTATATGAAACTATTTTAGATATATCCCTGGACAGGCGCAATTTCCGCCGGACGATCCTTGCGTCGGAGTATATCCTTCCGACCGGTACCAAAAGGGAAGGCTTGCAGAACAGGCATCCGGAGCTATACGTGTTCAATAAGAAGTTAAAGAAAAACAATTTTCAACTTAATATCCCTTTATCATGAGAATGTCGCCGATTTTATTAAAAGATGGTTATAAAGTAGGGCATAAATTTCAGTACCCTGAAGGCACTACGTTAGTTTATTCCAATCTTACTCCGCGTAAAGCGAGAAGCCCGGAGGTGAACGAGATCGTATTTTTCGGAATGCAATATTTTCTTAAGGAATACCTGATCCGCCAGTTCAATGAAGACTTCTTCGGCCGGCCCAAGGCGGAAGTCGTGAAGGAATATGCCCGGAGGATGGATACCTACCTGGGAAAGGACAGCATCACCTATCAACACATTGCCGATTTGCATGATCTCGGGTATCTGCCTTTGGAGATTAAAGCGCTTCCGGAAGGTAGCCTGGTACCTATGCGGGTTCCGATCTTTACGATCCGGAATACGGTTCCGGCTTTTTTCTGGCTGACTAATATGCTGGAGACAGTGCTGAGCGCGATACTCTGGAAACCTTGCACATCTGCTACCACTGCCTTCGAATACCTGAAGACTTTCACCCGCTACGCTCGCGAGACAGTAGGGGAAGACCTGAGCTTCATCCCATGGCAGGGGCACGACTTCTCCTTCCGGGGAATGAGCGGGATTGAAGATGCGGTGATGAGCGGAGCGGGGCACTTATTGTCTTTTTCCGGCACCGACACTATTCCGGCTATCGATTTTCTGGAAATGTATTACCGGGCGGATTGTGAGAAGGAACTGATCGGGGGCTCAGTTCCCGCTACTGAGCACAGCGTCATGTGTATGGGTACCCAGGACGGAGAAATAAAGACGTTCGAACGCCTCATTGAAGAGATTTATCCGGCCGGTATCGTCTCCATTGTCAGCGATACCTGGGATTTCTGGCAGGTTATCACCGAGTTCCTATCGGTGCTGAAACCGAAGATCCTGGCCAGGGCGGGAAAAGTGGTCATTCGTCCAGACAGCGGCGACCCGGTAAAGATCATCGTTGGCGACGAGAATGCAAGGCCCGGCAGCCCAGAGTACAAAGGCGCTATCGAATGCATGTGGGAGATCTTTGGCGGTACCATAACCGAGAAAGGCTATAAACTGCTGGACAGCCATATCGGTCTCATCTATGGCGACAGCATTACCACAGAACGTCAGTTCGAAATCCTGGAAGGATTGAAAAAGAAAGGTTTTGCCAGCTATAATGTTGTTCTGGGCATCGGTTCATATACATACGAATACGTTACCCGCGATACGTTTGGGTTTGCGATGAAAGCCACTTACGGTGAAGTCAACGGGGTAGGGCGGGATATCTTTAAAGATCCCAAAACCGACGATGGTACTAAAAAATCTGCGAAAGGATTGATGCAGGTGTATCGTGATCCTGCCACCGGCAAACTGGCATTGAAAGATCAGTGTACCTGGGAGGAAGAGGGGAAAGGGGAGTTGAAGACCGTTTTCAGGGACGGGAAGATCCTGGTTGACTGGACGCTGGCGGAGATCAGGGAAAGAGTGAGGGCGAATTTATGATCTTCAATAAAACATGGCTGCTCCAAAGCTACAGTGATTATAAAACCATTCCATTTTTATTCTTTTGGGGACATCAGCCATCAAAGGATGGAAGCATCACCCAAAGCTGCTTGAGCCAATGGTGGGAAGCCTCATTTGAAGTGGACGGGATAACTTATCCAACCGTAGAACATTGGATGATGGCAGGAAAGGCAAAATTATTCAATGATAAAGATGCTTTGGCGCATATCCTATCTGCGACATCGCCGGCGAAGGTCAAATATGCCGGCAGGCTTGTGCGTGACTTTGATCCTATTATCTGGGATCAGCATAAGGTTGAGATCGTCATCGAAGGGAATAAGTATAAATTCAACAGTCATCCGGAATTGAAAGCTTTTCTACTGGGTACTGGCGATCAGGTACTAGTAGAGGCAAGTCCCGTCGATATGGTATGGGGGATTGGAATGAGTGCGGAAACGCCGTTGGCGCAAAATCCTTCGGCATGGTGGGGAGAGAACTTGTTGGGGTTTTGTCTGATGGAAGTACGGACGTTGCTAAAATGAACTAATGGGAGATGAACAACAGAGAATTAATCAAAGATGCACTTTTAGGCTTAGCGGTCGGTGACGCTATTGGAGTGCCGGTGGAATTCAGGCCCAGATCGGAATTGCAAAGTCATCCGGTGACCGGGATGCGGGAATATGGCAGTCATCGTCAGCCGGCGGGAACCTGGTCTGACGATAGTTCGCTGGCTTTTTGTCTGGCGGAGATGCTTTGTAAAAGATATGACCTCACTGATCTTGGGCACCGGTTTGTAAATTGGGGAGAATATGCTTACTGGACAGCGCACGGTGAAGTATTTGACATGGGAATTGCCACTTCTCAGGCGATCAGTCGGTTGGCCAGTGGGACGCTACCTATAATGGCAGGCGGAATAGACGAAGGCAGCAATGGCAACGGATCACTCATGCGGATCCTGCCGCTGATATTTTATATCAAAGACAAGGATATCGAGCAGCGATTTTCGATCACAAAGGATGTGTCTTCGCTTACCCATCGGCATATGCGCTCAGTCATCGCCTGCTTTATTTATCTTGAGTTGGCTCTGGAGCTCTTGCATGGTCAATCCAAGGCTGCAGCTTATCAAGCTATCTGCAAACGGATCCCGTCGTTTCTGGAATGGAAAGAAGGGTGGAATGAAAAAGAGCAGGCTGTCTTTAGTCGGATACTTTCCGGCAATATCTTTGCCCTATCGGAAAATGATATCCGATCATCCGGCTATGTCGTGCACACACTGGAAGCCGCAATATGGTGTTTATTCAATACAACCACCTATGCAGATGCGGTATTAAAGGCCGCCAACCTGGGGGAGGATACGGATACGACAGCCGCGGTAACGGGCGGACTCGCCGGATTGTTATATGGATGGCAAACGATTCCAGCGGACTGGCTGGCCGTTCTGGCAAGAAGGTCGGAAATAGAGCAACTGGCCGACAGGCTGAACACTAAACTAAACAGGTAATGGCAAGAACTTTAGTCATAGGAGATATTCACGGTGGATTTAAGGCGCTTCAGCAGGTGGTCGACCGTGCGGCCCTCCAACAGGACGACCGGTTGATCTTTCTGGGCGATTATGTGGATGGATGGTCTCAGACCCCGCAGGTGATCGACTACCTGATCGAACTGGGTGACAGGTATGACTGCACTTTCATTCTCGGCAACCATGACGCCTGGTGCGAAGAATGGCTAAGCGACGGCCTGGCGCCCCAGGACTGGCTGATTCACGGCGGCCAGGCCACTGTCGACAGCTATGCCGGTATCGGCCCACAGCAGAGAGATCGTCATCTTGAATTTCTCAACCGTACGTTGCCCTACTATGAAGACGGTCATCGCAGACTATTCATCCATGCCGGATTTTCTTCCATTCATGGGCCATCAAAAGAACATTTTCCCAGTAATTTCTTTTGGGACAGGACACTCTGGGAGACGGCATTGGCAGTGAATAATCTTATCCCCCGCGGCAGCCTGTACTACCCTAAAAGGCTAATGCAATACGATGAGATCTTTATTGGTCATACACCTACCACCAATTACGATATCGATACGCCGATGCATAAATGCAACGTTTGGAATGTCGATACCGGAGCGGCATTCCTCGGCAAAATATCGATGCTGGACATCGACACAAAGCAGTATTGGCAGAGCGATGTAGTACAACATTTTTATCCGGATGAAAAAGGCCGAAACAAATAAAACTGTCCAACATGCAGACTTTTGATCTTATTTACCCCGAACGTTCAGCGATTCCTTTCAAGACGATGATCTTTCCCGATGGCCAACCGCATGTCAAGATCGACGCCCGGCAGGCAGAGAACATCGATCACCAGGCGCCCCTGCGGATACTGACGCGCCTCAATCACGCAAATGATCTGATGATGGCGCTATTCGTAAAAAATACGCTTGATTATTTTGGTTTTGATGCCATCGAATTACACGTATCTTACCTGCTTGCTGCCCGGATGGACAGGGTCATGCTCGATGGCGAACCATTTTCACTGAAAGTGATATCGGCCATCCTTAACCAGGCCAATTTTAAAAAGATAAAGATATTCGACCCTCATTCCGAGGTTTCGACGGCACTGATAGACCGGTCATATGCCGTAACAAATCATGATTTCGTTAAGGAAGCGCTGGAGGATTATACCCGCGGGCAATCCGCTGAAACACTCTGCCTGGTCTCACCCGACGCGGGCGCTCTTAAGAAGATCCATAAACTGGCCGGCTACCTGGGAATAGAGAACGTGGTGGAATGTATGAAAGAAAGAGATCTGAAAACAGGCGCCCTGACGAATTTCAAGGCAATGATCGATCATCTTCATGGTCAGACCTGCTTTATCGTGGATGATATCTGTGACGGAGGTGGGACATTCGCCGGAACAGCTAAAATGCTAAAAGAAAAAGGAGCCGGTAAGGTGCACCTCATCGTCAGTCATGGGATCTTCAGTAAGGGACCTGTCATTGACCATATCGACGAGATCTATACGACCGACTCATACCGGGCGGTGGAGGGGGTTCATTGTCTGCCCGTCAGTACATACATGTAAATTGAGTTCGCCACCCCTATAAAATTAAGCATAATTTGTAAAATTGCATACATATAAACACTTACTACTAAGCTATGAGTGGTTTTCGGGATATGTTCGTTTATTCAAGCTTCGTTCTATACTGTTCGCCAACCTGTAAGCATGAAGACCCGCCAATATCCCCTCTTTGTTATACTATTTTTGCTGGCTACCTTATCAGCCTTTTCCCAGGCAGGCAATCTCAAATTCGAGCATTTGGGGACGGACCTGGGGTTATCTCAGGGTAATGTGAAATGCATTCTGCGTGATAGCAGGGGGTTCATGTGGTTCGGAACCCGTGAAGGGCTGAATAAATATGATGGGTATGGCTTTGTAGTATATAAAAATGTAATTGGGGATACGCTAAGTCTTGGTGGTGATGATATTATGGGATTGGTTGAAGACCGGGCGGGAGATATTTGGATTGCCACCGCCGGCGGCGGCCTAAACCGGTTTGATAGGGCAAAAAACAGATTCATCCGTTACAACAAGAGCATTCCCGCCGATCTGATCAGTGGACCAATGCTGGACGATTCGGGGAAAATATGGGTTGGCTCGACTGAGCAAGGTGTTTTTGTGCTCGAACCTGCTACCGGAAAGATCGTTTCATTTTCCAACGATCCAGAGAATGCCGGCAGTTTAAGTGACAATGACGTAACCGCCATTTGCAAAGACAGCCATCACCAGATATGGATCGGTACCTTACTCGGCGGACTCAACTTATTTGACCCAAGCTCCCACTCCTTCATCCGGTACCAACACCGGAATAAAGATACTACATCCCTTGGTGGTGCTAACGTTGCGGCGATATTTGAAGACGGCCGTCATAGGCTGTGGGCCGGGCTGCAAGACGGAGGGTTGGATGTTTTCGATCCCTCGCACAAAAACTTCCGGCATTTTCGCCATGATCCGAACAACAATAACAGCCTGCCAATCAATGTCGTGCTTTCGCTGAACGACGATGCCAATGGCAATCTATGGATCGGAACGGAAAACGGCGGAATCAGCATTCTGGATCCCGGGATGAAGAAATTCCTCAATTATTCCCATGATGATATTGACAATACCAGCCTGACCAATAATTCAATTTATACCATCTACAGAGACCCGCAGGAAAATATGTGGGTAGGTGCCTATGATGGCGGTGTCAATCTGTTCAACAAATGGGGTAATAAATTTGCGCACTATAAACACAATTCCTCTACTGAGAGTGTGGCCAGTAACTTTATCCTGGATATTTTGGAAGACGACAGGAAAAATATGTGGATAGGCACCGATGGCGGAGGTCTCGATCGTATCGACGGTACAACAGGCAGGTTCACCCATTTCACCCATAGCCTGACGGATAAGAAAACTATTTGCGGGAATTATGTATTGACGCTGTGTCAGGATGATGAAGGCAATATTTGGGCGGGCACCTGGGGGGATGGAATAACAGTGATCAACAGGGAAGGAAAGGTAATTAAAACTTTCAAGAACGATCCGGGAGACGCAACCAGCCTGAGCGGAAATAATGTGTACTCTATCACCGAAGACAAGGACAGAAATTTCTGGGTGGGTACCTTTGGTGGGGGCCTGAACAAATATGACAGCAGAAAGAAAATATTTATGCGGTACACGCATGATAAGAATAATTCCAATAGCCCTTGTCTCGATGATATCAGCAGTCTGGTTGCCGACAGCAAAGGAAAATTGTGGATAGGCACTTTCGGCGGAGGCCTGGACCGGCTAGACATCGGCACTGGGATTTTTACTCATTTTGTGCATGATGCCGGGAAAAACAGTCTGAGTAATAATAACATCAATGATGTTTATGAAGACAGCCATGGGCGTATTTGGGTGTGCTCTTCTATAGGATTGGATTGTTTGGATCCGGAAACGGGCCATTTCAATGACTCTTTTGGTAAGGGCGAGATATCGAATGCGGCTACTTTCGGTGTCCTTGAAGATAATAAAGGGGATTTTTGGGTCACTACAAATAGGGGCTTGTGCAGGATAGATGCACGGACCGGGGCCATTAAGAGTTTTTCTGTGGCCGATGGATTGCAATTTAATGAATGGAAGCCGCATTCCTGTTTCAAAAGCCGCTCGGGCGCCCTGTATTTCGGTGGCGTCAACGGGTTCAATACTTTCTTTCCGGATAGTATCCGGGAGATTCCTTTCGATCCTCCGCTGCTGATCACAGGCTTTGAGATCTTTAATAAGGAAGTGCCCATCGCCAATGATAATAAGGATGATTTTCCGCTTAAAAAGGATATTACCGAAACCAGGGATATCCGGGTCTCCTATAAAAGCTCTGTCATTTCATTTGAGTTCGCATCCCTTAACTATACTATCCCGGCAAAAAAGCATTATGCTTACAGGCTGGAAGGTTTTGATAAAACATGGAACGATATCGGCACAAAACGCACTGTTACCTATACTAACCTGGACCCCGGGCAATACACCTTTAAAGTGAAGGGATGGGATAACGACGGGAACTGGTCCCCCGCTATCGCCAGTATCCGGCTGACCGTCACACCGCCTTTCTGGCAAACATGGTGGTTCAGGTTGCTGGCATCCATTACTGCTGTAGCGATGGTCATAGGTACGCACCTTATACGCCTGCGCGCCGTTAAAAGCCAGAAAAGGAAACTGGAGGAGTTGGTCGAACACCGTACCAGCCTTCTGGCTCTTTCGAGGGATGAAGAACGCAAAGCGAGAGAAGAAGCGGAGAAAGCCAGTAAGGCGAAGAGCGAATTCATGGCTAATATAAGTCACGAGCTGAGAACGCCCATGAATGGCATCATCGGCTTCACTGACCTGGTTCTGACCACTGAACTTCAACGATCGCAACGTGAATACCTCGAGAATGTCCATCGGTCAGGATATAGCCTGCTGGGCATCATCAACGATATCCTGGATCATTCCAAGATCGAAGCGGGCAAGCTCACCATTGAGAATATAGCTTTTAGCCCTTACCAACTGGTAGAGCAGACCGTGGATTCCCTGGCTATAAAAGCATTCGAGAAGAACCTGGAACTTATCTGCGAAATCGATCCCTCGCTGCCGGCCCAGGTAATGGGTGATCCGATCCGTATTCAACAAATCATCATCAATCTCCTCGGCAATGCGATAAAATTCACGGACAAGGGTGAGGTCGTCGTATCAGTTAGAACAGGGGGAGTCGACACAGCCGGGAATGATAAAAGATACCAACGGATGTCAATTTCCGTCAGGGATACCGGTATCGGCATCCCGCCGGATAAAATCAATACCATTTTTGAAAGCTTCACTCAGGCCGACTCCACTACGACGCGGAAGTACGGTGGCACAGGGCTCGGACTTACCATTGCCAAAAACCTGACTGACATGATGGCTGGAACCCTCGACGTGCAAAGCGAACCCGGAAAAGGCAGCATTTTTACTTTACAACTCAGTTTTGAAATTCTTGATGAAAAAGTGTCCGGGCCAATGATAATAAGGCCGGCATTGCGTAGGGTGCTGGTCATTGATGACAATATCACCAACTGCCACCTGATGGAGAATATTTTTGGCCATATAGGCATTGAATGTACCATATGCACCGGGGGAATGGATGCCCTGCGGATATTGGCAAACTCTGTTAAAGAGGGGCAATTGTTCGATTTGATCGTGACAGACCACCAAATGCCGGTCATGGACGGTATTACACTGGTACGGGAGATCAAGCAGTCATTAAAGGATCGCCCGCAGCCTTTTATCCTTATGCTTTCCTCTCTGGACAAAGGGATGTGTATGGAAGCCGCTGAGCAGGTCGGCATCGATATGTTCTTAACGAAGCCCGTCAAACTGCAGGAACTAAACAATATCCTTCAGTCCATCTTCGGAAAGGAGGAAGGGCTTAGCCCGAGCCTCCCTTCAAAACCAGTTATCCAAAAATTGACTGAGAATACAAGCGTGCTGGTGGCGGAAGACGAACCTGTCAATATGATGCTGATATCGGATGTGCTGTCGAAAATGGGCTGTACTGTCATCAAAGCAACCAATGGAAAGGAAGTGTTGGAACTATTAAAGACACACCAACCCAAGATGATCTTCATGGATGTGAATATGCCCGAAATGGACGGTCTGGAAACCACGGCGATCATCCGGGGACAATCCAGACCTCAGAATAACATCCCGATCATCGCCCTGACCGCCGCCGCCATGAAGGAAGACAAAGAACGCTGTCTTCAGGCAGGTATGAACAGCTTCGTCTCCAAGCCATTTCGATTGGAAGAATTAGAAAGCGTTCTGAAAAAATACCTGTCGGTAGCCTAGAAGGGAGTTACAGCTTCCCCTCCCTGTACTTCTTTACCTGATCGTTGATGTATAGGAACATATCTTCATTGGATGATTTCCGGCAAAATTCGTAAGAGGGACGACAACGGATGAGAAATACTTTTAAGGAATCGTTCCTTAAACCTGTGATACGCTGGACATAACCAGGAGGGAAACGAGAGTCGATATAATAGTCCATTTCTTCTTCTTTTAGCCGCTTTCTTAGCCTTCTGAGGTGTTTTTCCTTCGCTCCAAAGTAATCAACGGGGCTGATGCTGATGCCGACGCCATCGCTCGGAGCCTCGCTTCCGATCAGCCGGCGCCGGTGTGTAGGATAGGCCCATTTATATTCTTCGTATCTTTTGATGGAATCCAATTGGTAATTGGATTGTTCCCCAACCCGGACGCTGGGAAGGGTGATCGCATTGGGTTCCATGTAGATCTGGAATCCGTCTTTTTCTTCGAACATCCAGTTGCTGACGAAGGCGGTGTCCGGCTTATATCCGGCCGAAGAGAACGTGACAGTATCGCCAGGTCTGGCTGGTATCTTGTAATTGCCGCCCAGATCTGAAATATTGGTTTTTTTTTGAGAGATATTGATCACGCTGACTGAAACAAGCAATTCATCGCTTGCTGTTCTGTGGATCCTTCCATTCAGGAATTGTTGGGAAAAGGCCGGAATAGAAAAGGTCATCAGGAACGACACGCAATAAACAGTTCGGTTTAATGGCATGGTGAAAGATAATCAGGGGAAATGGCATAGGGAATCTTGAAGCGGCGAAAGATTTGTTAAAACGGTGTCCCTAGGTTAGACTCATAATTTGTTATCCCCCGGGTACATTATAATTTGACGCTTACCTGCTGCCCTTTATAGACAATAGTCTTTTGAGTTGTTGTGGTCATTAATTTAAGGGTGAACGCTTGTTGAATGGGTTGGCTGTCGGGTGAGCCGGGCCGAAGGGTAAGGGTGTGAGAATGGTCGTCCCATGTAAAATGAATCAGGGAGGACTTTCCGCGGAGATAATCCTGGCTGATGCCATCATCTTTATACAGCGTGAAATCGCCGTCGGCCCCCGGATAGATCCGCAACGTTGTCGGCTGCGTCACGGGCTGGTCGGTGTACTGGCGGACGGGATCGAAGGGGATAATAGCGCCGGCCTTGACATAGATCGGCATAATAGAGAGATCGACTTCTCTGCGGATCATTCTGCCGCCCGTCTCGCGCCGGAGGGTCCACCAGTCATACCATTCACCTTTAGGCAGGTAGACATCGCGGCTGACGGCGCCTTTTTCGAAAACAGGAGCGATCAGCAGATCCTGTCCCCATAGGTATTCATTTCCCATGCCCCTTGCCGTTGCATCGTCAGGATAATACAGCCACAATGCACGCATCAGCGGCATGCCCGTCTGACGAGCCTCCCAGGCCAGCGTATACGTATAGGGCATCAACTGATAACGCAGCTCATCGTATTTTTTGACGACCGGCTCGATACGTGGATTGTTCATCTCCGACTCCAGCACATTGTGTTTGATCCTTTCGCTGTCAGAGTCATAATGGGTCGGAGTCTCTAACTCGCCTCTGTCCCCCTGTCCCCAGCCCCAGGGCAGGATCGTCATTGACGTACGACCATGTGACCGGAAAGAAGGGCAGAAGGCGCCGAACTGGAACCAGCGGGCATAGAGCTCGCCCGTCTTTTCCGAGTTGGAATAGAATCCGCCGATGTCCGAACCCCAGTAGGGACCAAGGCTCAGCGAATGATTGATGCCGACGGCTATCTGTCCTTCCAGCGTCTTCCACGATGATTCGGTATCTCCCGACCACACCCAGCCGCCCCAACGGGCAATACCCAGGTAGCCATTGCGGTGCAGACTCCAGGGACGCACATTGGGAAAAGTAGAGAGAGGGCCCTGGTAATACAGCTGATGTCTTTTGACCCTTTCATAGAGATTGAACCAATCTCCTTCATCGGGCCAGAAGGCGTCCACGCCGGTCTTCATCAATGCCACATGCTGCTGCCAGTAATTTTGTATATGTCCCGCGTCCAGGATCTCACCCGGAGCTGCCGGTATATTTCCATGTAGCGAGGGTAGCTTGTCTCGGTCCCATGGCACCATATGCACGACGACCTTTACATGCTGTGCATGAAAATCCGCCAGCACTGCCGCGGGGTCACGATGGAAAACTTCCGGGTTGAAGTCGAAAGAAGGCTGTTTCGTATTCCAGCCCCTGGGGGCAAAACCGGTGCCCAGATAGATCACTGCATCGAGAGGTATCTTCTTCGATCGGAAGCTGTCAACGATGGCTAAGATATACGTTTCATCTTTTATTGTCCGGTGGGACTGCATATATCCCAAAGCCCATTTCGGTGGCATCACTGCCGGTCCCGTCAACATAGACAGATCTTTCATAAAAGCTGTCGGCTGATGCGCATCGAAAACGATCATATCAAAGAGGCCTGCCACCACCGAATCGGCAGGAGGGAGCCCCTTGGCCCGCGCCTGGCTTTGATCCTTTTGGTTTTGCTGTACAAAGTCCGCCGGCGCCGGCCGCCAGGGGATGAAAATGCCATGATCGGCGGCCCGGAGATCGATCTGTCCCCAGGGGGTGGCGATGAAAAGAGCCCAGCCTGCCGTTCCGATCATCAGTGGCACCGGGTTGCGGGAACCGTAGGCATCACTTTGCCAGCGCGGGGACATCTCCTGCAGCCTTCCCCGCCGGTCGAATTCAATCGTCTGCTGCCGCCAGTTCGTCCCCGGTGGGGTCTTATGGCCGCCTTCACCCATTCCGAGAATAGGGGCATCGTCGACGGCAAATGCTACTGTCGTATCCGGTTGGAAGATCAATTGCTGAATAGGTTTCCCTTCGGGAGTGGTGATCTTGATCGTCAGGGGATTGGGTGTGATGTCCACGATCAGCGGGCCCACCCGCTGATGCATAGGGCCCTGTAAGGCCGTGAGGACGATTTCAGGCGCAGGGTAGGGGCGGTCCACCAATGCAGGGCTGTAAGGCTCGCCCGGTTGGTAGCTGAGTGGCTTTAGCGTGATGCGGATGCTGTGATCGCCAGCCTGCCGGATGATCAGCTGTGCGGGCTGCCCTGCGGTTGTGATCGATTGAGCATACGCCGTAGATGCAAATAATTGCAGCAGGGAGAATAATAACCAGTAATAGATAGGTCGATGAGTCACGCTAAAAAGGTTGTCAGCTAATTTCAAGCAATATGGGAAGAAAAAGCGGATGCATTTTCGCCTATTCCAACCACATTTTACCCGATTACAGCCTTACAAACTTAATGCTATTCCGGCCGGCCTGCAACACGTACATTCCTTTCGGCAGCGCCTGCATATCCAGGCTATAGCTGTTGACACCTGCGGAGACGGACAGGACTTCCTGCTGCATGACCTGACCGGACAGGCTGACCACCCGCAGATACATACTGCCGGTAGTTGCAGTGGTATATTGCAGTAAGGCCGTTCCTGTCACTACCGTATTGATCAACCGCAGTTGATCAGCGGCATCGCCGAGACCGATAGCTATTGTATTACTGTAGGAAGAAAGACCGGTTGTCTCCACCATCTTCAGCCGGTAGTATGCGATATTCACGCCGGGTAACGGGAAGGCATCGGTATAGGTATAAGCGCTGCCAAGGGGGGTACCGCCAGCGGCAATCGTATCGATGCCGATGAATTGCCGCGCATCAGTACTGCGTTGCAGCACAAACCGGCTCCCCGCCGATTCCTGGCTGGTAGACCAATCCAATACTCTTCCGCCTGAAGTCAGCATGCCTGTGAATTGTGTCAGCTCGACCGGCAGGGTCATCTGAGCTTCATTGCCGGCCATATAGTCGGCTGAATATTTCCATGGGCCGTATACCTGACCCGTGATGGCGGTGACGGGGCTGAACTGCATCCGCACGCGGATCTTATTTTGCAGGTAAGGTACCTTGACGACCAATGCTTTTGAAACCGTGGTGAGGAGACCACCGGCAGGCACTGGATAGGAGGTTTCATTGCCCGTGACCGAGGCGCTCTGGGTAATGGTGGTGGCTGGTTTGGTGAAAGATATGCCGTTGCCTTCTTCATCCCAGGTGATCCTGGAATTGACCTTTCCGGTAAAGGATACGGGTCGAACGGCAACGCCGACCGTCGGAGAAGATGCATTGGCAGCAGAGATAGGTGTAGTAAGGTCGGAATTAAATAATTGCAGGTTGCCGGCATTGGTGGAGGCATTATTGTTGCCGCTATACAGGTAGGCGGTGGCCGCTGCCGTCGCTTTACCATAGGGACCGGTGATGATCTCGCTATAGCCGTCGCCGTTGACGTCGCCCGCAGAGGCCACGCTGCCGCCATAATAGCTGTTCGCCGTACCTGTTCCGGTCCAGGCGGCCGTCGTCGATACACCTGAAGAACTGCCATAATAGAGATAAGCGGCGCCGGCATTGCCGCCGTTGCCGAATGCGCCGACGATGACATCACTATAGCCATCGCCATTGACGTCGCCGGCAGATGCTACCGACCAACCATATAAAGTATTGGCAGATGTCGCAGCAACGGACCAGGCGGCAGTCGACGAAAGACCGCCGCTACTGCCGGTATAGATATAGGCCGCTCCGGTGACACCACCACCGGGTGGTACGCCGCTGGCGCCGATGATCACATCGCTGAAACCATCACCGTTGACGTCGCCGGCCGAAGCCAGGCCGATGCCGAACAGAACGCCTGCGCTTGCGCCTGTCTTAGTCCAGGAATAGGAGGATTGAAGACCTGAAGCCCCTCCGTAATAGAGATAGACTGCGCCGGCGGCGCTACTGACGCCTGGAGCCGCTACCAGGATATCCGAATAGCCGTCCCCATTGACATCGCCGGCCGAGGAAACGGCACCGCCATAATAGCTGTTCGGAGCACCGGAACCCGTCCAGGAAGCAGTCGTCGCCGGGCCGCTGGCGCTACCGTAATAAACATAGGCTGCACCTGCATTACCGCTGGTGGCATATGTGCCAACGATGATATCGCTATAGCCGTCGCCATTCACATCCCCTGCACAGCCCAGGCTATAACCATAGTAGCAGTTGGCGGCGGCGCCATTGCCCGTCCATGAAACTGTTGTCGAGAGACCGCCGGCGCTGCCGTAGTAGACATAGGCTGCCCCTTTGGCGCCATTGACGCCGCTTGCACCTACAATGACATCTGCATAGCCGTCACCGTTGACATCGCCTGCTGCGGCGACGACGCCGTAATTACTACTGGCAGTGCCCGTCTGGCTCCAGGCGGGGGTGGTGGCCAATCCGGAAGCGCTGCCCATGAACAGGTAGGCCGCGCCCGTATAGGAAGTGCCACCCAATGGGACGGGGACGCCGCTGACGCCTACCAGCACGTCGCTGTAGCCGTCCGAATTTACGTCACCCGCACAGGCGACCTTGAAGCCCGTCTGTGCGGCGGATCCTGTATAAGTCCACGTATTGGCGGTGGTGGTGCCGGCCGCGCTGCCTGTATAGATATTTGCAGAACCGGTATTCGTATTGAACCCGTTGTCGCCGACGATAACATCGCTGAAGCCGTCGCCGTTGACGTCACCGGCGGAGGCCACACTGGTACCATACGAACCCGTGCCGCTACCCGTCCATGCTGCCGTAGTCGACGTACCTGTCGAAGAACCAAAGTACACAGCGGCATTATTGCCGGTACTGTCGCCGACGATGACATCAGCATATCCGTCACCATTGACATCGCCGGCTGAGGCGACACTGTAGCCGTAGTATCCGGCGCCTGTCAGCGTAGTAGGTCCCGGCCCCGTCGAGGTAATTCCGGTGCTGCTGCCGTAGTAGACATAGGCTGTGTTGGACATGTAGGCGCCAATGATAACATCCGTATAGCCGTCACCGTTGACATCGCCGGCGGCAGCTACACTGGAACCGAAATGGCCGGTGCCGGCGGGCGAGGACCAGCTTGCGCTGGTGGCCAGGCCCGAAGCGCTGCCATAATAGGCATAGGCCATATTGCCGCTGGCCGTGCCAACGATCACATCACTTTTTCCGTCGCCATTGACATCTCCGGCTGCGGCTACAGTAATCCCGAATCCGCCCGAGCCGGTCACAGACCAGGATGCTGTTGCCGCCGGGCCGCTGCTACTGCCGTAATAACAGTACGCAGTATTCGTGCCGTTGGCGCCGATGATAATATCGCTATAACCATCCCCATTCACATCTCCTGCCAGCGAAACGCTGATGCCAAAATTACCTGATGCCTGTGTGGCGGTCCATGCTGCCGTTGCAGCCAGGCCTGATGAACTGCCATAATAGACAAATACTTTATTGTTGCCGGATTCTCCGATGATGACATCGCTGTAGCCGTCGCCGTTGACATCTCCTGCCGTCGCCACCGCCGATCCATAATTGCCGGATGACTGCGTCGTAGTCCAGGATGCTGTCGTAGATAAACCCGACGGGCTGCCGTAATAGCAATAGGCTGTATTGGCGGTTCTGGTCCCCACTAATACATCGCTGTAGCCATCCCCGTTGACGTCCCCTGCGGAGGCCACGCTGTAGCCAAATTTATTGCCGCTGGCGGCTCCATTGAGGGTAGTGGCGGCGGTAGTAGAGAGCGGGTCGATGGTGACCGGATAGACGGCATTGTCAGCGTCGACATGGATGCCGACGGTTTTGCCCTGCTCGTCGGCCGTCATGATAGCCCGCAGAATGGTCCCATTAGCGTCCCATGCTTTCAGACTGTTGTAGACCACTTCGGTTTGTAGTCCGCCATTCGCCGCTGCGCGGCGGGCAAAACGTATTTCTTTCCCACCAGCCGCAACATAAGCACGCAGCGATGATGCCACGGACAACTGTACGCGGATGGCGGCTGCATGATGCACAGGTGCGCGGCTGACGATAAAATTCTGCCGGACACCTTCCGCAGTATTGAGATATTGTACTTTAAAATTGCCGGAATGATCGAATACAAGGCTGCTGTCCTGCTGGCTGACGCTGGCAGTTGCTGAAGGCAGGTAGGTTTCACCGTTGTTGAATGTAATGTCGTCCAGTCGCAGATCCAACTGCCACCGGCTGGTTTTTACCGACCCTGTATCCTGTGATGGCATCGATGCCAGATGCATGCGGTTATAGGCGTATTCTCCCGTCAGGGCCTGGGATGGATTATCACTCCGGATGGAATGATCGGCCTGGCGGTGAAAGTGATACATGTCCCGAATGATTTGTTTGCTGACGATAGCAAACCATGGAGACTGCCTTAAACGCTGGGTATCTGTGACATTCGCCTCAAAATCGTCAGAAGTCTGAGAAGGAGCGGCGTGACTTGGGGGCCGGGTTGGAGTGTAAGCAGGATGATCGCTGATCACTAAAATACTACAAAGTGCGATGAGCCAGTAACTGTGTTTCATTGATATGGATTTAGGGTAGGGTATCCCTTACCTCCTCATATCTATCAATGTGCCATATTGTAAATGATTTGTTATTAATTGATTAAGGTTGCTCTTCCGCAAGGTCGATCCCCGGAGAGAGACAATTTTCCCAAAATGGGTATGCGTTTATTCGCTCAGCAATCCTTTGAAAAAAGGGATCAATTCATCCGCCAGTATGGCGTGATCCTCTTCATTCGGATGACCGGCGCAACCTCTTGCCTTCATCGGCGGGAAGAAGAACATCGCCACCGGGCTGGCGGAAGCATACTGGGCATCTATTTTTGCTTTGATCGCTGTCAGGCAGTTCTGCAACAGGATGTTTTTATCTCCATGTACCATTGGGCTGGTGAGAAAGGCCAGCTGGGCAGAAGGATATTTCGATTTGATCAGTTGTACGAACTTTATATAGCTATCCACGAATGTAGCACTATCGAAAGGAGCACGTTGGTGTTTGCCATCACCGTTACTGAGGTCATTGGTGCCTAAAGCAATGCTGACGATCGCAGGTTGCTCCTTTTTGAAATCCCATAACCGATGGCTGGAGTCCTGCAAGTCGGCCTTCTCATATACCTGTGGCATCGAGGGGCCATCCATATTCCAGGTACGGTAAATGCCGATACCGCTGACGCTGCTCATCATGAACCGCGTGTGCAAGGCTCTCGCTACTCTTGGCCCATAGGCAAAGTAAGCGTCATGATGATCTTCATAGCCGCCCATGTTGCAGGGAGCTACGGAGGTATCTGCATCGGCGCCGCAGGTGATGCTGTTGCCGATGAATTCTATCAATGGCGCTTTGGCTTCCTGCAGCGGCTTTAGCTGAGAACCGGTTATCTTGTCGATAAAGACCGGGCCGGTAAGCGCCTCCGTATTTTTATAGATCCATACGGTATGTGTCCCATCCGTCGTCGCCGTGATCACCAGCGGGCTGGCATCGTTGCGGCTGTTATCATTGGAGGAAATGCGGACCTTTTTCTGATAGACTCCATCCAGTTCATATTGCAGGTAGGCATGGCCTGACGGATTCCCGACGGAGGCATATATTGCGCACTCCTTTCCGCTGAAGCTAAAACCGGTGTGGGCGGCGGAGCCCATCAATTCCAGCTGTTTGTTGCCGTTGATCAGGCATCTGCCATAGCCGTGTAACGAGGAGCCCGGTAAGATACCGTCATTTGTGACAGGAGAGCCTGCGAAGCAGACGGCTATAACGGCCATGGCGGCCAGCGACAATTGATATTTCATATGGAAACTTAATTGATATCGATAATTAATTTGTATCGACAAATCTTTTGTTTGCCTCATTATACCGGTCCCCGATATTGGGGTACTTCGCCAGTAGGGCCTCGATATCCTGGAAATCGGCCGGTTGCAACTGCACGTCGACAGCACCAGCATTATCCTGCAGGTATTTCCGTCGTTTAGTGCCGGGGATGGGGATGATGTGCGGACCTTGAGCCAGCACCCAGGCGATGGCCAATTGCGCCGGTGTACAGCCTTTTTGGGCGGCGAGCGCGGCAAAGGCCGCGGAAAGCCGGCTATTGTTTTCGGCGTGTTCACCGTGATATCGGGGCAGCGCTTTTCGAAAATCTTTTTCTCCCAGTTGTCCGAGGTCCAGCGTATTGGTCATTAGTCCACGGGCCAGGGGGCTGAAGGGAACGAAAGAGATCTTCAATTCCTCGCACAGCGGCAGGATTTCCTTTTCAACGTCTCTTGTCAGCAGGGAATATTCGCTTTGCAGGGCGCTGATCGGATGGACGGCATGCGCCCGGCGAATGGAATTTGGCGATGCCTCCGACAGTCCCAGATAGCGGACCTTGCCTTCCTTTACCAGTCCGGCCATGGCGCCTACCATCTCTTCTACCGGAACATTCGGGTCGATGCGGTGTGCATAATAAAGGTCGATGACATCAGTCTTCAGCCTGCGAAGGCTATCCTCGACGGCCTTTTTCATATAAGCGGGCGAACCATCGAAACCGCCCATGCGTCCATCCGTATAAGACACGAACCCGAATTTGGTGGCGATAAAGATCTTCTTCCGGTTGGGCTGCAGCACTTTGGCCACCAATTCTTCATTTTTACCATTACCATATACATCGGCCGTGTCCCAGAAATTGATACCCAGTTCGATGGCTTTTTCAAGTGTAGCGACAGATTCCGTATCGTCTGGCTCCCCGTAGGCATGATTCATGCTCATGCAACCGAGGCCGATAGCCGACAGTTCAATTTCCGTATTTCCCAGTTTTCTGTAGTTCATGGATCAAAGGTCAAGAATTAGCCGGAAAGCGGATCGTGTATTTCTACTTATTTTTGGGTGAGTAATATGAAAAGTTCTATGGAAGATTTTATTATTTCCGTTAATAAGGTGGAAGAATGGCAGATGACCAACGACATCGCTGAGCTGAATCGACTTTTCGAGCAGGCCAGGAGGGCATTGGTAGGCGGCGGCATTGTCGCGCTGGTCCGGGAACAGCGTTCAGGTGAGATATACCGGTTCGAGGAGATGACCAACCTGGAAGATTTTGAAAAGTATAGGAAGAACGTATATAAATATCTCGCGGAGTGAGACAGGGCCAGGGCGGTGATACGCAATGAGGGGGAGAGGGGATGTGGAGGAAAGACTGGCCGTAATAAACATGCCCTTCCGGTAGGAAGGGCATGTTCAACTATAAAAAGAGGCCGTTCCACTAGGAACGGCCTCGTCTGACCTTTCGTCAGCAGATTATTTTTTGGAGCAACCCGGTTAAGCGATATTAACCGAAGGTTTCCATGATTTATCTGTAGCTTGCATGAATACCTCCTTTTTTTTGGTGAACGATAGATTTAAAGTTACGAAAAAAAGTTCATTCCAAATCAGGCCGGAGAATTTTCTTTCACTCTTATCACCCGCTTTTCCGGCAATCGAATAGCGGGTATCAAGGCCAGCGCAATCACTACTGCCGATACGACAAATCCATCCTGCAAGGCAAAATGTTCAGCCTGCGGCGCGGAATATTTAGTGAGATAATGGGAATAGATGAATTGGTGGAGCACGCCGAAGACCGCGATGCCGATAGACCCGCCTAATTGTTGCAACAGGCTGTTCATGGAAGTAGCTGTCGCGGTCTGCTGGATACTAACGGAATTCAGCAGTGCTGTAGAGACAGGAGCGACGAGGAAACTGATCCCCAGCCCGCGCACCAGCATAGGCAGCACAATCATCAGGATAGTAGTGCCTACGTCGAGCCGGGAAAACAGGTACATGGAAAGGGAGACCAGCAGGATCCCCAGCACTGAAATATTTCGTATCAATCCCTGGTCGGCCTTTTTGCCTGCATAAGGTCTTGCGACGAGCATCATCAGCGCATTGGGCAGCATCAGCAATCCCGATTGGATCGTCGTATATCCCAATAATCCCTGTAAGAGAAAAGGCAGAAAGAACATCCCGCCGAAAAGGGCGACGCTGCGGATCACCACGATGATGGCGGAATGAACAAAATCGCCGCTGCGGAATACTGCGAGGTCCAATAACGGCTGGGGACGTCTTGCGCTGCGGATATACAGGTACAGGAATGAGGCAACAGCGATACAACCGGCTACGGTCTCCGGAACTTCCTTCTTCTTACTGATCGTAGAGACCGTGTATTGTACCGCCACGATGAATAGGGCAAACCAGGTAAAGCCGCGGATATCAAATGATGGCTTGCTGCGAGGTTGATCCCGCAGAAAGGATAGGTAGCGGTAGGTCATCAGGATCGTCGCGATACCGATGGGAATATTAACATAGAAGACCGATTCCCAGCCGAAGTAATGTGTCAGTACGCCGCCCAGCGTAGGGCCGAGCGCCGGTCCCATGACATTTCCCAGCCCCCACCAGCCAATGGCGCTGCCTCTCTTTTCCTGCGGGAAGGTTTCGCTGAGTATCGCCAATGAAGTAGGCGTGATAGCGCCGCCACCACCGGCCTGTATCACCCGCGCGATGACCAGCATCGGCAGGCTGTGGGAAAGGCTGCATAAAAGTGAACCGGCCGTAAAGACGGCAACGCTGATGGCATACAGGTAAAAGTAGCCGATCCTGTTCTTCATAAAACTGATCAGCGGGATAAACAGGGTGAAGGAGATCATATAGGCAGTGATCACCCATTCTACTTCGTCGAGACCCACGTTGAACTGGTGACGGATCACCGGCAGGGACACATTGACGATACTGCTGTCGATGGCCGCCATGGAAGTGCCCATCATAAGGGTGATCAATACAAGAGTCGGGTTTTTCAACATGAGCTCAATTTAGCGATAAGGCGGATGAGGCCAAAATTGAGCCAGGGGAATCCGGGGATTAATTTCCCGGTCATCGGTCATGTGCATATGTTATCGGGTCTGGAGCAGGTTGACAGCCCAATGCCTCAGCTTGCCGATCACTTCTTCCAGCTTGACCGGTTTACCGAGATAATCGTCCATTCCGGCACGGAGACATTCTTCTTCGTCGCCTTCCATGGTATTCGCCGTCAGGGCAATGATCACCGGTTGATGGGGCAGGGAGGTACTGCGGATAAGCCGGGTGGCTTCGAGGCCGTCCATTTCCGGCATCTGGAGATCCATGAGGACGATATCGAAAGGATTGAAGGTGTCGGCTGCGACAGCAGCGATGACAGCGTCGAGGGCCAACTGGCCGTTTGCTACAATTGTGGGTTCATACCCCAGCTTTTGCAGGATATACAGGATCACCTGTTGATTGATCTCATTGTCCTCGGCTACCAGGATGCGGAGAGGGAAATCTGCCGCAAATCGTCCGCGAGCCTGTGGCTGAGGTGTGCCGTTATCGCTGGCTGTCCGGCCGCGGTGTTCCAGTCCGGACAGGATATGACGGTACATGATCTGCTGTTTGATGGGTTTGGTCATGACGGCGGTGAATAATTGCTGATTGTTCTTCTTCAATTCATCGCCGATGGAACTCAACAGGATGATTGGGATCAGGGGATGCCTGTCCCGGATAGTCTGGGAGAGGTGGATGCCATCCATGAATGGCATCTGCATATCGGTAAGGATCAGGTCGTAATGGCTGTCGTTAGAAAGGATGTCCAGCGCCTCTACTCCGGAAGCGGCCAGTACAGGTTCCAGCCGCCAGTATTCCAGCTGGTTTTTCAGGATAGTGCGGTTAGTCAGATTGTCGTCTACGATCAACACTTTTTTGCCGGCATGAGCCGACATGCCAACAGAAGTGGGGGCATCAGCCTGAACCCCTGCCCGGGTGGTGATCGTAAAAGAAAAAGTAGAGCCGACGCCCGGCTCGCTTTTCACTTCGACGGCTCCTCCCATCAGTTTGACCAGCTGTTCAGAAATGGCCAGTCCCAGACCCGATCCGCCGTATTTGCGCGTCGTGGAGGAATCTACCTGGGAAAAGGCTTTGAACAGCCGTTGCTGTTTGTCTTCAGGGATGCCGATGCCGGTGTCCCGCACTTCGAAGCCAAGGGTCAACAATCCATCTACACGGGTTTCGATCAGCCGCACCCTGATAAAGATCTCTCCCTGTTCGGTAAATTTTATCGCATTGCCGACGAGATTCGTCAGGACCTGGCGCAGGCGCAGGTCGTCGCCCTTGATGCAGACCGGAACCGTTCTTTCTACCTGGTACAGCAGTTCGATGCCTGTACGGGCTGCACGGGCACTGAAGATGTCAAGGATATGTTCGATGCTGTTATGCAGGTTGAAATCTTCATCTTCTAATTCCATGCTGCCGGACTCGATCTTCGAGAAATCCAGGATATCGTTGATGACATTCAGGAGGCTTTCGCCGCAGGCGGCAATAGTCTCCGTATAAGAGCGCTGTTGTTCATTCAGCGGTGTTTCGACGAGCAGTGAGGAAAGGCCGATCACGCCGTTCATCGGCGTCCGGATCTCATGACTCATAGTAGCCAGGAATATGCTTTTGGCCCGATTGGCCCGTTCGGCTTCCTTTCGCGCGATCTCGGCATTCAGGAGGGCATCTTCCAGGGCATCGGCGTTGCGTTTGCGTTCCAGCAGCACTTCTGTCTCCCTTTGGAGATTGCCCATCTGCACAGTCTGCATGATCTGGATCTCCCCGGATTTTCTCAACTGGTAGGCCCACAGCCCACAAATAAAGACAATAATGCTGGCCAGCAGAATATGGATGATGAAGGTCTGCAGGTTCAGGTAATCCAGCTGGGTGAAATAGATCGCTGTGTCGCCGCTGTATTGCAGGTAGTTGAAGATGGAATGGTGCAGGACGATGATGATCAGCAGGGGGATCTGCAATCGCCAGTTCTGATAGGTGATGAGGATAGCGCAGGAGATGAAGGCGACGAAGTGCATCTCGAACAGCCCGTGCATCTGGTAGATATACTGTGCCATAAACAGGCCCAGGACTACGCTGAGCACGTATTGATACAGATCGGAATTTGGGAGTGCCAACTTGACTGAATAGTAGGCGAGGAGCGAAAGACCTCCTACGCCGATGGCGATCGTCCAGGTATCGTAGTAATGGGCGAGGAAGAGTCCGATGATAAAGAACCCTCCCAGGAAGTAATTCATGAGTTTGTCCGACCGGCGTTTGACCTCATTGCGGAAAAGCGTTTGGGCTTCTTGCGGCCCTCCAGGATAGGTATGTGATTGATGGCTCATTGACGACAGGTAGGTAGTTGGCAGCCGTAGGCCCGGAAGGCCATAGGGCTTAAGGTCAGTGAATAATTGTGATGCAGGAAGCTGTCCAGCGCCTGACGGGCAAACCCTGTTTTTTCATCGCTGCAATAACGACTGCGATTATAGTTGCCCCGGTAAAACAATCGCCCGTCCATGCCGATGATGACTGCCTGCGGCGTGGAATAGACACCACAAGCCGCAGCTATGGCGGAGTCTGACAAGACAGGGATGGGATAGGGTAGATCGAATTTGGCCTGCAGTTGGGCGGCCGTATATTTCTCAGGGCTCATCACCACGATGGCGAAGGCTACCTGCTGCCCGTATTGCTGAACAAGCGCCCTGAACTGTGGCATATTAAACCGGCTGCAGGGGCATGCCGGGTTGAAAAAATGTAGAAAAAGTGGCTTATTGGCTGTCATCGTCCATTCGGCAGATGCCGGCATTGTAATGGACGCGCCCCGGGGGACGTCATGATAGTTCGATGGAAGGGGGGTAGGCAGGCTATATTTCCAGGCGGTCTGCCAGAAAATCATCCCAATAAGACCAGCCAGCAGGACGAGCCAGCCGATTACAAGCTTGGTTTTCAGGGGTTTATTGGATGGAAGCGCCATAATGGAATCTTAATGTACGTAAGGATTAATGATTTAGATCATCAATAACGGCTAAACTGATACTTTTATTAAGTGGAAATGCTTATCAATTTTAATGGCCTTACTCATAAAAAGAGAAGTGACTAGACAGACTTGTCTGTTCGGTTTACAATACCTACTTTTGGGGCATGCGGGAACCCGGAGTAAAAGTAAAAGACAGGATCCTGGAAACGGCCTCCCGGCTGTTTTACGACCAGGGGTACAACCAGACGGGGATCAACCAGATCATCGAAGAAGCGGACATTGCCAGGGCATCGCTGTACCATCATTATCCATCGAAGACAGATTTGTTGCTGGCCTATTTGGACAGGACCCATGAGCTTTGGTTTAAGGAGCTGGAGGCTTTTATGCTACCTATTCATGGGCCGAAGGAGAGGCTGCTGGCTTTATTCGACTTCCGGACGAAGCGACAGCTCCGATTGAAATACAAAGGCTGCCATTTTAGTAAGATCGTGGCAGAAGCCTGCGAGGATGAGGGGGTTTTTGATCGGGTACGTGCGCATAAGGAACGGTTCCGACAGTATATATATGACTTAGTCGTGCAAGCGGATCACCGGAAACTGTTGGATAATGAGATGCTGACGGATACTTTGTTTTTGTTATTGGAAGGAGGGATTGCGTTGGGAGCGATGTACCGCGGTCCTGACTATGCTGAGAAGGCAAAGCGGATCGCCATGTCTTTTCTTTAAGGTTCAAACTTGCTTCAAAATCTTCGGCTAATCTTGTCCATATTTTCTGCGAGACTCGCATTTTTGATGGTTGCCTGCCATAATACCCATTTACCGCCTCTTTTTAATTTAAGTATATGAAATTGATTCTCTTTGCATTGCGCAAGCCAATTACAATTTTGGTTGTGGTAGCTGCTTTGTTCTTTTTCGGTATTAGTGCTCTTACTACGATCAAGATAGATATCTTTCCTAAGCTGGACCTGCCCGTGCTATATATTGCGCATCCTTATGCGGGGTATACGCCTACCCAGATGGAGGCTTTTTTTGCCAAGCAATATATCAACGTATTGCTGTATGTAAATGGTATTAAAAGTATAGAAACGAAGAATGTACAGGGATTGACGCTAATAAAGCTCAATTTTTATCCCGGCACGAATATGGCGCAGGCGGTTGCCGAGGTCAGCGCTGTCAGCAACCGGGCGCAGGCGCTTTTTCCGGAAGGATCCAATCCTCCTTTCATTATCCGGTTCGATGCGTCGACCCTTCCGGTCGGCGAGTTGACGCTTAGCAGTGAGAAGAGGAACAATAATGAGCTGACTGATCTGGCCTTTGTATATGTCCGGGCTTCTTTTACCGCCATTCCCGGGTTGTTGTCTGCGCCTCCCTTCGGCGGGAATGTCCGTACGGTCGTCATCAAGGCCGATCCGGAATTGTTACGTCAGCATAACCTGACGCCCGACCAGTTGGTGGCGGCCATGCGGATCAATAACCAGACTTCGCCCAGCGGCAATGTGCGGATCGGGGACAAGAACTATATCACCCCGGTGAACACGACGATCCATTCCGTCAAGGATTTTGCCAACATCCCACTGTATATCGGCGGGGTGCAGAATCTTTACCTGCGGGATGTGGCTACCGTGGAAGACGGAGCGGATATCACCGTGGGGTACGCGCTGGTGAATGGTAAAAGGTCCGTCTATTTAAGCATTGCCAAGAGTGCCGATGCTTCCACCTGGGAAGTAGTGCAGCGGCTAAAAGCCGAGATTCCGAAAATACAGGCTCAGCTGCCGGAGGATGTCAAACTGACCTATGCATTCGACCAATCCGTGTATGTCATCAACTCCGTCAAAAGCCTTATTTCAGAGGGGGCCATCGGCGCCATCCTGACGGGACTGATGGTGCTGTTGTTCCTGGGCGATCTCCGGGGAGCGCTGATCGTGATCATGACCATTCCCACGGCTATTATTTCCAGCATCCTCTTCCTCAACCTGTTCGGGCAGACGATCAATATCATGACTTTGAGCGGGCTGGCGCTGGCGATCGGTATCCTGGTGGATGAGAGCACCGTGACGATAGAGAATATCCATCAGCACCTGGACATGGGCAAGCCCAAACGGCTGGCGATATGGGATGCGTGTAAAGAAATCGCTTTTCCAAAGCTGCTCATCCTT
This sequence comes from Puia dinghuensis, assembly GCA_026225275.1. Taxonomy (GTDB): domain Bacteria; phylum Bacteroidota; class Bacteroidia; order Chitinophagales; family Chitinophagaceae; genus Puia; species Puia dinghuensis_B. Next base: position 4,145 of record JAMFSL010000038.1, on the reverse strand, counting down.
TTTTGTATTTTGGCAGTATTCGCTCCCGCGTTTACCATGGGCGGGATACCGGGATCGTTATTCCTGCCGCTGGCGCTGGCCATTGGGTTCAGCATGATCGTCAGCTACTTTCTTGCGCAAACCTTTGTGCCTGTCATGGCCAACTGGATGATGAAAGTGCATAAGACTAAGGCGGCTGGGGCGACTGGCGACGGGACTGTCGCTGCCGGGGCCGGAGTTTCCCGCGAGGGTCATGCGGCTGTGGCGCATGATTCAACTGAAGAAAAGGAGAGGATGCTCATGCAAGGGCATGGCAAGGATGGGAAAATGACGTTTTTCGATAAGATCAGGGCCCGCTTTCTCAGCTTTATAGACAGGATCATGCCCTACCGCAGACCTATTGTGCTGGCATATTTGGTCCTGACCACCGCGGCGGCTTTTCTTCTGCTGCGCCATATCGGCAAAGACGTGCTGCCCAAGGTGAATGGCGGCCAGTTCCAGGTGCGGATCCGTGCCCCCGATGGTACCCGGATCGAACGGACGGAAGAGAAGACCCTGAATACCATCGCCATCGTCAAAAATATCGTAGGAGCTGAGAATATATCGATCACCAGTGCCTATATCGGTCAGCATCCCTCCCTGTTCTCCGTCAATCCGATTTATCTATGGATGGCAGGACCTCAGGAGGCCGTGTTGCAGGTGGCGTTGAAAGAGGGCGACAAGACCAACCTGGACGACCTCAAAGAAAAGATCCGGATCAGGGCAGCGCAGCAGATGCCGGATGTGCGGCTTTCCTTCGAGCCCATCGAGCTGACTGATAAGATCCTCAGCCAGGGATCACCCACTCCTGTGGAAGTGCGGTTTTCGGGGCGACTTAAAAAGAACAATGAGATCTATGCCGCCAAACTGATGGAAAAACTCCGGGAAATTCCTTATCTGCGCGACATCCAGCTGGGACAGTCGAACAAATATCCTTCCATCAACATTGAAGTAGATCGTATCCGGGCCGCCCAACTGGGCGTCACAGTAGACGATGTATCCCGGTCGATTGTCGCTTCCACTTCCTCTTCCCGGTACACGGAAAAGAATATCTGGATAGACGAGAATGGTAACAACAGCTATAACGTGCAGGTGCAGGTGCCCGAGAACAAGATGAAAAGTTTGCCCGATATCGGGGAAATTCCATTGCTGAAGAATGCCGACCGGCCGGTGCTGAGCGATGTGGCTACGATAACGCCGGATACGACTTACGGCGAGAATGATAACCTTGGGGCTATCCCTGTGCTGTCTGTGACCGCCAACCTTTATAACAAAGACCTTGGAGCGGCCTCCGTCGATGTGCAAAAGGCCATTGCCGCACTGGGGCCCCTGCCGCGGGGGCTGACGGTAGAACCGATCGGGATGACACAGACGTTGAAGGAAACGCTGGACAGTCTGCAGAGCGGATTGCTGGTGGCGATCATCGTCATCTTCCTTATGCTGTCAGCCAATTTCCAGTCTTTCAAAGTGTCGGCTGTTGTGCTGGCTACGGTGCCTGCTGTTATCCTGGGATCGTTGGTGCTATTGCTGGCGACGGGATCTACGCTGAATCTGCAATCCTATATGGGGATCATCATGTCGGTGGGGGTGTCCATTTCCAATGCGGTGCTGCTGATCACCAATGCCGAGCAGTTGCGGCTGCACAATGGTGATGCGCTGAAATCCGCTCGGGAGGCCGCGGCGTTGCGGTTGCGGCCGATCATGATGACGGCGATGGCGATGGTGGTGGGGATGATACCGATGGCGAGTGGGCTGGGGGAAGCGGGGGATCAATCCGCTCCCTTAGGACGGGCAGTCGTCGGTGGGCTCATTGCATCTACATTTGCGGCTTTATTTATTCTTCCGTTAGCTTTTGCGTGGGGACAGGGGAAGGCGAGTATCAAGTCGGTTTCGCTGGAGGCGGATGATGAGGAGAGCAGGGAGTATTTGGCTGCGGCGGGGGTGCAACCGGCTTAGCGGGTAGAAGAAAGCCCAGCGATACGCTGGGCAAAATCATCAAAATCATGGTGATTGCGAAGTTGGCACTTGCTATCCTTCATTTGATGAAGTTATTGTAAGGTGGAAGTCGGAGTTCTCAGCTCCGGCTTTTTCAATGTAAAGCTACAAATTTTTACGATTTCAAAAATGGTTTTTTTAGACCGCGGCGAAGAGGCCTAAAAAAATCCCCTAAAAAGGGTAGACGAGAGGGCGTGCGCATCATTTACTTTTATCCTCAAATCAACATCATGACCACTCAACCCCGCTCCATCTGGCGTAACCGCTTGTCAGGGATCGTTTTGCCTTTTGCATCGATCCTTTTATTTTCCACTTTTTTATCATCGTGTACGAAGTACCAGGTGGGCGCTAACACTCCCACGGTAACGCCTATGCAGGCCTTTATCACCAAGTATGACATTCCACTCAACCCGATGGATACGGCCCTTGGCCTTCAGGCGACTACTTTTTATAACTTCGAAAATGGAGAATATAATGCTGTGGAGACAGGGTATGCATTTCGGACTTCGACCCAGGGTGTCGTATTTGAATTGGGCACCATGCTTCCCGATTCGGGATTTCTTCATACGGTGACACTCTGGGATTCTGCTACGCAAACTATTCTTGCCCGCACAGACGTGATCAATGGTTCTAAAGTTTCATTTTCGTATACAGGACTGGATTCGTCCACTGTCGTCACGCTGCAGGCTAATCATGGCTATGTCATTGGAATGAATTCGACGGCGGTAGGCAATCCGATCCTTTCGGCTTCTCTGGGAAACTGGATATATGTAGCGCTGGGATTGTATGTAGATCAGGGCGAAGGCAGCGATATCAATCTGGTGCCTTTTACAGAAGGTCCGATCACCATCGAACAGGGATTCGTATATGAATTTAAAACTCAGCCAGCTGTGCTCTATCCACCCGCTTCTGCATGGCTCGCACAGGTCAACGGGTTCATGGGCTTATGCGATTTCGGGTTTGCGTACTGAGATCGTTCGTTCAGAGAGAGGCCGACCGGCGGAGTTTTGTGACTCCGCCTCCTCTTTTGACCACCGAGATAGGCTTACTTCGCGGATAGTGAGCGGCAAACCGGCGCATTTCATAGCGGGAATTCCGTATTTTCCCTTTATGAAGAACAAACTAACGATTGCTTTGGCGCTGTGCACGCTGCTGGGGATGGCAGCCGTAGGACAAACGCCCGCGCCCGCGGAAAAATATCCCGTCGACTCCGCATCCGTCGAGCACGCCGGCGTTCCCAAAGGGGAATTGATCAAATGCAGCTTCGATCATTCCACGATCTTCCCCGGCACCCATCGTGACTATTGGATCTATATTCCCGCTCAATACCGCCCGGATCATCCGGCCTGTGTCTATGTCAACCAGGACGGCATCCAGTGGAAGGCGCCCATCGTATTCGATAACCTCATCAACAGCGGGGAGATGCCGGTGACCATCGGTGTATTCGTCGCACCGGGCAGGGTAGCGGCGGCCGATACCGGCGCCGCCCTCGACCGCTATAACCGCAGCTTTGAATATGACGGGTTGGGCGATGCCTATGTCAAATTTATCCTGACAGAAATCCTTCCCGACGTGGAACAGCATAAGGCAGGCGACGGCCGGGCCATTCATCTTTCCACCAAAGGCAACGACCGCGCCATCGGCGGGTCGAGCAGCGGGGCCATCGCCGCCTTTACGGCTGCCTGGGAACGGCCGGATGCCTTTACCCGGGTCTTCAGTGCGATCGGCACCTATGTGGGACTAAGAGGTGGCGACCGGTATCCGATCCTGATCCGCAAATTCGAGCCGAAGCCTATCCGGATCTTTCTTGAAGACGGCTCGGGCGACCTGAACATCTATGGCGGTGACTGGTGGATGGCCAATCAGACGATGGAACGGGCACTCACTTTTGCCGGCTATGAAGTCCGGCATGTCTACGGCGAGCATGGTCATAGCGGCGCCCTGGGAACGTCTATCTTCCCGGATGTCATACGGTGGCTTTGGAAAGGCTGGCCGCAACCTGTCGCCAAAGGAAATTCCGCCAATCAGGTGCTGCATGATATCCTGATCCCCGGGCAGGACTGGGAACTGGTAGGCGAGGGATATGGTTTTACGGAGGGCACAGCCGCAGATGCCGCGGGCAATGTTTTCTT
>JAMFSL010000264.1 GCA_026225275.1 Puia dinghuensis | reverse complement strand
GTCCCGCTTCATACGCCAGCTTCCCGTCAGCCAGTTTCTGCACATGAGTGCCGCCCTGCTCCGCCAGAATACCGGCCGCTGCGCTGTCGAGGATAATTTTTTGTCCGCCGGCCAGTGTCAGCACGGCTTTGTTGCCACCCGGAGCTACGACGACAACAGGTGTCTGGTTGGCCTCCTGATCCTGCTGGTAAGACTGCCAGAGCCGCATCAGGCCGACTAACAGCAAGAGGAGTGCTGCGGCCGCCATCGTACGACGGACCCAACGACGGACAGGGGAAGGACGGACCGCCACGGAAGCGTCGGCCGAATCTCTGTCCAGCCCGACCACGGCGCTGACCCTTGGAACTTCGTTGGGCCTGCTTCGCCACGGCCCACCTCGTTCGTACCCTTCGCTTTGCTCGGGTATTTCGGCCGCACCCTCGAACGGTCTCTCACCCGCCTCTGCCGCGTAGGGTTCCATTGTTCTAACAGGATGTAAAATAGATTGAAGGATAGGTTCCCAGCGGGCGGGATCTTCCTCGCCTGGTGCTGTAGTCGCCAGCAGCTGTTGCAGGTATTGGCGGCTCTCTTCGTCATGGCTGCCAGAGGACAGGAGCTCCATCAGTTCGTCCAGTTCGGCGCGGGTGGCCTGACGGGCGCTGAATTGCTGCCAGAGATAGATGATTCTAGAGTTGGTGGTATTCATGCTTCAGGGTATAAGACTGCACCCAAAGTCTGAACTACTACCCGGAGGGAAAAAAAGTTTTGCCGCGGCCGCCTTGCCCGTGGCCGCCCCCCCTCGGAGCGTATTTCACCGATCCACCAGCCCCAGCAGGAACACGATCATCACTCCATGCTCCCGTAGGTAGATCCTGATTTCATGCAACGCCTCGGCGACGTGATTTCTGACGGTATGCCTGGAGATCCTTAACCGGTCGGCGATCTCGGCGTGGGAAAGCCCTTCTTCGCGAACCAGCTGGTAGACTTTCCGCCGCTGGGCGGGCAGGCGGTTGACGGCTTCTTTCAGGAGGTGGTCGATTTCCCGGTAATCCTGTTGCGCGTCCGGATGGTCCGCTGTGGGTGTGAGCCAGCGGGCGGCATAATATTGCAACTTGACATCGCGGGCATGGCGCTTGATATAGTCCAGCGTCCGGTTGGACGCCATCTGATAGAGATAGGCCGAAGGATGGTCGATCGTGGCTAATTGGAGCCGGGCCTGCCAGAGCCGGAGAAAAACATCCTGGACGATTTCCTCCGTCCAATGGTCCGATTGCAATAGCTGGGTGACGAAAGGCGCCAGGCGGGCGGTATAGCGATAAAAGATAGTACTGAACGCAGTTTCATCGCCTGTCGCGATGCGTTCAAATAGGGCCTTATCCGTATTTATTTCTGTTTCCTCCAATTGTTTCCTCCAAGCAGCTGGTAAAAATGCAGGAATAAATATACGAAGAATTTCCAACCCGCTACCTTCGCGGAGACGAAACATTCTCTCCATGGCGCTTTATAATGTCTTTGCAGTGCTCACCGTGCTGGCCGCCCTTTTCGGCTATGTCAACCACCGCTTTATCAAGCTGCCGGGCACCATCGGCATCATGATCATCTCCCTGTTGTTTTCGCTGATCGTCATCGGCCTCGGCGATTGGCAGCCTGTCCTCTTCGCGGAGATCACCCGACTGATCAAAAGCATCGACTTCTATACGATACTGATGAAGATCATGCTCAGCTTCCTGCTCTTTGCCGGGGCCATTCACCTCGACGGCAAAAGCATGTCCACACAACGCACTCCGATCCTCATCTTTTCCACGATCAGCACGCTGATCTCTACTTTCCTCGTCGGGGCCATGCTGTTCGGCCTCTGCAGCCTGTTGCAGGTGTCCGTTCCATTTCTTTACTGCCTCTTGTTCGGAGCGCTCATCTCCCCCACCGATCCCATCGCCGTCCTCAGCATATTACGGCAGGCCCATATCCCCGCTTCGCTCGAGACCAAGATCAGCGGCGAATCCCTCTTCAACGACGGCGTTGCGGTCGTTATCTTCCTTACCATTTACGAGGTCGTCGCCCGCGGTCCGGTCAACCTTCACCCCACAGACATTCTCTGGCTGTTTCTCCGGGAGACGGGCGGCGGTCTCCTGCTCGGTGCGCTGCTGGGCTATGCAGGATTTTTGCTGCTGCGGTCCATCGACCACTACCAGGTAGAGGTCATGATCACCCTGGCCATCGTCACCGGCGGTTATCTTCTGGCCGACCGGCTGAATATCAGCGGTCCCCTGGCGATGGTCATCGCCGGCCTCATCACCGGCAGCAAGAGCCGGGTGGAGGTCATGAGCCAGATCACCCGGGATTATATCGATAAATTCTGGGAGATGATCGACGAATTCCTCAACGCCATTCTCTTCCTGCTCATCGGCCTCGAAATGCTCATCCTGCCTTTCAATAAATTATACCTGTTGCTCGGATTGCTCAGCATTCCCATCACCCTGGCCGCCCGCCTGCTGTCCGTATGGATTCCCATCAGCCTGCTGCCATCCCGGACCGCATTCGAGCGGAATGCCATCGCCATCCTCACCTGGGGCGGCCTGCGGGGCGGTATCTCGGTGGCCCTCGCCCTGTCGATACCCGCGGGGATGCACGGACAGCTGTTCATCTCCATCACGTATATCATCGTGTTGTTCTCCATCATCGTCCAGGGGCTGACCATTGGGAAGGTGGCACGGCGCCTGGCCTGATCGCGCCCGCCGGCTGACGTGAGTGTTTTCCGTATCTTTCCATCATGTTTCTACAGAACGCCACAGGCAGCCTCCTCTTTTTTTTGACCGCCGTATTGCTGGCAGCCCCCCTGGGAAAATACGTTTTACCCGGATCCTGCAGAGAAGCGGCCAGTTCCTTAAGAAGGTTTGAGGACAAAATTATCCGACTTGGGTAAATTTTGGTGTTAAATGTTCTCCTAATGCATTAGTTTTAGTGGGATGTTCAAAAACTATTGCAAGATCGCCTTCCGCAATCTCTGGCGCCACAAAGCGTTCACCTTTCTCAATATGACCGGCCTGGCCATCGGCATGTCGGCCTTTTTTCTGATTGAACAGTATGTCCGGTTCGAACATAGTTATGACGACTTCGTGCCGAAAAAAGACCGCATCTATCGGCTCGTGACCGACCTGAAGTCCTCTTCCGCTACTCTCCACTGGTCCAGCACGTCGATGCCCATGGCGTTAAATATCAAGGCCGAATATCCCGAAGTGGAAAATATCGTGCGGCTGCACAATGCGACTGCCCTGTTGAAAAGGGGGGATATCAAATTCGAGGAGAAGGCGACAGTATACGCCGACTCTTCGCTGTTCGCGATCTTCGACTACCCCCTGCTGGAAGGCGATCCCGTCACCGCACTCAAAGAACCTTTCAGCGTCGTCCTATCGCAAAGTACCGCCAAAAAATACTTCGGCGATGCCAATCCCATTGGTCAGACCATGCAATTCACCGACAGTGGCTACAATGCAAAAGTGACAGGGGTGATGAAAGATCTCCCAGAGAACAGTACCATCAAGGCCGATCTGTTCGTGTCGATGTCTACCCGCAAAAGATTCCGCGACAGCCTCGACTATCGCTGGGGCAATTTCCAGGAAAGATCTTATTTGCTGCTGAAACCGGGCGCCAGCCCCGACGGCCTGCAGGCAAAGCTGCCGTCCTTCATGGACAGGCATCTCGGCACTACCTTAAAAGCGCAACAGGAAGACTATGTACTTTTTCTCGAGCCCCTGAAAGATACCTATTGGTCCATCCGCGGCGGCTTCGTCAATGGGAGCAGGAGCAATGTCATGATCTTTTCCATCATCGGCATCTTCATTCTGCTCATTGCCTGCATCAACTTCATCAATCTGACGACTGCCCGGTCGGCCGAGCGGGCTAAAGAAGTCGGTATCCGTAAAGTTATCGGCGCTGCCCGGTTTCAGCTGACCTGCCAGTTCCTCGGCGAATCCATCGTGATCAGTCTCCTGGCCTTTCTGCTGGCCGCCGGGCTGTGCGGCGCATTGTCACCACTGTTCAATCAGCTGGCCGGCAAGACAGTCAGCCCCGGTATTTTCAGCCAGCCTGTCTCCCTATTGACATTATTGGCCATCGCTGTACTCATCGGGCTACTGGCCGGTATCTATCCTGCATGGGTATTGTCTTCCTTCCGGCCTATTGCTTCCTTAAAAGGGCGATTTGTCTCCGGAACCCGCGGCCTCTTTCTCCGCAGAAGCCTGGTCGTTTTTCAGTTCACCATTTCCATCACTCTGATCATCGGGACGGCAGTCGTCTATTCTCAGCTGAACTACATGCGCAGCCAGGATCTCGGCTTCAGTAAAGACCAGACGCTGGTGATAGACACCCAGAGTGACCCCCATAAAGTGGCTTTCGGACAGGAAGTCGCCTCCATTCCAAATGTGCAGTCTATCAGCTTTTCGGGATCCGTTCCCGGTCAGGGTACATGGGAGGCCTATTCCCGCATCGAAAACAGTCGCGGCGAAATGCAGGCTGCCAACATGGACCTGACCTATGTAGACTTTGGCTATCTCGAACAGTATAAAATGCGGCTGCTCGCCGGTCGTTTCTTCGACAGGAATAACGCTGCCGACACCATGCAGGCGATGATCATCAATGAAGCGGCACTGAAATTATTTGGTTATCGCACGCCGCAGGCAGCTATTGGCCGGCGTTTCGATCAGTGGGAAAAAAAGGGGGTGATCATCGGCGTTATCAAAAACTATAACTTCCGGGGACTTCAGCAGGAGATTGAGCCGTTGAGTATTTGCCTGGATTTTAATGATTGTGATTATCTGTCCGCCAAGGTCGGAACCCATGATCTGCCGGGCACCATTGCCGCCATCAAGGCTAAGTGGGATCATATGTTCCCGGACAAAACACTCCACTACTTCTTCCTCGACGAAGCCTTTGACCATCAATACCGCGCCGAAGAAAGGTTCGGCCACCTCTTTATCAACTTCGCCGTACTTGCCATCCTTATTTCCTGCCTGGGATTGCTGGGTCTTGCCTCGTATACCACCCTCCAACGCACCAAAGAGGTCGGCGTCCGCCGGGTCCTCGGCGCCAGCGTGGCCGGTATTGTCAGGTTGCTATCGGTCGATTTTCTGCGGTTGGTGGGCATGGCTTTCCTGATCGCCGTCCCCATCGCCTGGTTCTTCATGGACAAATGGCTGCAGGACTTTGCTTATAAGACCGCGTTGGGGTGGTGGATCTTCGCCGGTGCGGGTTTCGCGGCAGTTGCTATCGCTTTTGCGACGATTAGTTTTCAGGCTATCAAAGCGGCTGTGGCTAATCCGGTGAAGAGCCTGAGGGCGGAGTGAGCGGCCTGACCGCAACCGTTTGGTCAATCGGCCATCCGAAGTTCATGCCTTTTCCCTTCGATCGCCTTCAACAACTTATCATAGGGTTGTATGAATTTATCTATTCCGTCATTTTCCAGCTGCTGTGCTACTCCATTCATATCGATGCCATTCTTGCTCAATGTGTCAAGCACCTGCTCCGCCGCCGGAAGATCGGATTCTAATGTCTCCGCCACATGGCCATGGTCAAGGAAGGCATGATAAGTTTCCATCGGCACGGTATTGACCGTATCTTTCCCGATAAGCGCATCCACATATTTGGTGTCGGAAAATGAAGGGTCTTTGCTGCTCGTACTGGCCCATAGCAGGCGCTGCGGCCGGGCCCCCTTGTCAGCCAATGATTTCCACCGGTCGCTGCTGAACGCCTTCTTATATAACTCATAAGCCTTCTTCGCCAGCGCAATAGCCGTCTTCCCATTCAAGTCATGTAAGCCCTTTTCCTTTAGCACCGGGTCCAGCAACACGTCGATACGGCTCAGAAAAAAGCTGGCTACCGAGGCAATCCCGTCGACGGATTTTCCAGCCCTGACACGGTCTTCCAGCCCTGATACATAAGCCTCGATAACTTGCTGATATCGTTCCAGTCCAAATAAAAGAGTGACATTGATGTTAAGCCCTTCGCCAATAAGGTGACGGATCGCGGCCAAGCCCTCTATTGTCCCCGGTACCTTGATCATCACATTTTGCCGGGCAACCCTTCCCCATAATGAGACAGCCTGGCTGACAGTAGCCATGGTGTCCCTGGCAAGTCTCGGCGACACCTCAAGACTGACATAGCCATCAGCGCCCTTTACCTTCTCTTCATATACGCTTTTGAACAGATCCGCCGCCGCCTGGATGTCTTCCAGCGCCAGGCTATAAAAGATTTCTTCATTCGTTATATCACCGGTCTGATCGCTTATCCCTCCGGCCGCCTTGCCGCCGCTTTTATCCGCCGTCCTGCCGCCATCCGACAGTTGTCGGATCTGTTGTGTATATTGGTCGCCGCTGCTGATCGCTTTCTCGAAGATGGCCGGATTCGATGTCATCCCCCTCAGTCCATCCTCATCGATGAATTTTTTCAATTCCCCGGATTGGACCAGCTTGCGGTCGATAAAATCCAACCAAATACTCTGACCCAGCTGGTAGGTTTGTTTAATGATATTTTTTTCGCTCATAACTTTCATATAGAGGCTTTTATAGCCTTCTACAAGCAAAAATCAGCAATAGTTGTGCCTCCCGTCCTCAAGACCTCCGTTCAGAATGAGCTTCGGCTCTCAATCGGCCAACTGAAGCACTATTTCATTTTTCTCTGACGTGAGGCGCCAGGCAATCAGATCATCACCTGCGTCATCCGGCTTCGAAAAAACCCCTTTTGTCGCCCTGATGGAATAATTCATATTCTCAAACCGGCAATGCACCGCACGCGGTTGTATGTTTTCAAAAGGCAAGTCCGTACCCGATGCGGCCGTCAGGTCAAGGAACCAGTTTCCGCTCGCACCCGCCGCTGAACCCGCCATCTTCATTTGGATATCGTGCTCGTCGAAATCCATGACCAGTGTACCTTTCACATTCGTCAACGGCCATTCGATATGCAATGCACCCGTCGCCGAATGCGTGATCACCGGCTTTCCACCCTGGATATCGATCTCGCGACCGTTGACTACAGTCTTCAGTCGCAACCCCGCCATCAGTCCTGCCTTACTCCACCGGTATCCATCGACAACTGGCAAAGTAAAAAAAGCGCATTCGTTCGACGTAGCCACCTCTTTCAAATAAGGCGACGGAAAATGTTCATTGAAAATATGAATATCCCGGAATCGTAACCCTGTGCTATCCCACAGCAAATTCGCCCGATAAAACCGGCTATCATACCACACCGTCCGGCGATCACTGCGTAAGCCGCCCGGATCACCGCCCGGCAAATCCTCATTGACGGTTACCGCAGTGGCCGGCGTCACCCGATAATGCTCCCGGAACCATCGTCCCGATTCCGCCAGCGTCTCCACCCGGACCTTCTTCTTGTCCCGCAACTGTGCGATCAACGGGAACTGTATACCCAACCCCTTCGCCATCGCATCCCAGGTAAAAGAATTCTCCTGCCCCGCTTGTGTATAGCCGAAGGCGAGCGACTCCCCTCCGACCAATTCCTTAAAGAACCAGTTCACCCACGCCGAATCCCCACCCGCCTCGGGATAGACAGGCTCCAATGTCACCACCCGCTGACGCTGTACACCCACTCCATCATCATACTGACGGATAGGATCGCTGCCCAGCATGCGGAAGATCGGAACAGGGATGGCGCCGGCCTCGTCCTGCGCCGGCATATATGCGTTGACCTTGCTGGGATAATAGGCCTGGTTCCAATACCCGCCCCATAATGTATAGCCATCGGTACCCGATTGATCCTTGCAATTGCAGGATGCTACAATACTATATCGATGATAGAGATAGTCCAGCGTCACTTCATCAATAAACCAGCAGCCGACAGACTTCGGATAATAGCCAAAGATTTTTTTGAAATCGGCCATGTACACATCCGCCAGCTTCTTCCTTTCTTCCGGCGTATACCCGGTAGAGAAACCGATATTCGCCCGCCAGTCCCAGGGGTACTGTCCCCGCCAATGCATCCCCGCCTTTTCCACCAACGGTTGCGGGATCTCCCACCAGGCCCCGATATCGAAGGAATCACGCGGCAGACTCCGCAGCAGCTGCTGGTACCGCGCATCCATCAACGCATCATATTGTAATAAAAAGGTACCGCCGAGTCTGTTCGCCCGCATCATCTCCACCTGCTTCACCACCGTTTGATATAAGACATCTTCCGTGATACTGCTGTCCCGCGGTTCGAGCAAACGGATAAAATTGACGATATTCACGATCCGAGGCCGCCCCAGCGCGGACTGCACCTGTGGGTGCCGATCCTGAGCCCTTGCAGTGAAAGCGGTCCCGAAGAAAACTATACAACTAAACAGAAACCCTGGTACTTTTTTATTCATAGCGTTTTGTCAGGCCGCCTTACGCTCCCGAATGATAAAAGTAGTACATTGTCAATTCGCCCGCAAACTCTTCACCGGGTTAGCCTTCGCCGCTTTGATCGCCTGGTAACTGATCGTCCCCAGGGCCACGATCACCGCCATTACCACCGCCGCCACGAAAATCCAACCCGTCATAGGGATCCGGTACGCATAATTGTCCAGCCAGCTGTTCATCCTGTGTAACATTGTTCAGCCAGCGCACTAACCCTCTCTGATCAACTCCACATCGAAATGCATCTTCACTTCCTCGCCGACCACGAGCCCACCCGATTCGGTCAGCATGCTCCACACCAGCCCGAAATCCTTCCGGTTGATCTTGCCGTCCACCCCGAACCCTGCGCGGTTATCGCCCATCCGCCCCTTGCCCATCCCCGTTAACTCCGCGTCAAAAGCAATGGCCTTTGTCACATCCCGGATCGTCAGATCGCCTACGACCTGGTACTGGCCCCCTGCCTTCCGCAGAAGGCCCTCGAATGTCATCTCGGGAAACTGTTCTGCATGGAGGAAATCGGGACCTTTCAGGTGGCCGTCCCGCTGTGCTTGATTGGTATCGAGACTATTGGTATCCACAACGAAATGAATTTTTGCCCCATCGAAATCCGGCGTTTCCAATGTCGCGGATGCTTCCGGCTCGTCTTCCTGGATCAGCTCACCCCGGAACACCTTGAAACTGCCCGTGATGTTCGCCACGCCGAGATGCCGGACCTTGAATTGCGCTACGGAATGATTGTTGTCCATTGCCCACTTTGTGCTTGTCAAAACTGCCATGTGATTGATTTTACTTTGTTGATGACACAAAGCTAAGCAGGAGAAATTCCCGGCACGTTGAACAAGGTTATCAAATGAGAGGGGAAATCTTGAACTAGTTTAAGATCGTAGCAGTGATTTAAGGTCGTACGAGCTTTTTCCGCACCTTACTGAGAAACTCCGGCGTGATCCCAAGATAGGATGCAATATACTTCTGCGGCACATGCTGTTCTAAAGCCGCATACCGCGCCCGAAAAGCGAGATAACGCTCCTCTGCCGTACGGTGGCTTTCCGTGAACCGGGCCTGCATCCGCATCAGCGCATGTTGAAAAACATGACGAAAATAACGTTCGAATTTAATATGCCGCTCCATCAGGACGTCCTGGGCAGCCTTGGGCAGCAGGATGATCTCGCCATCGGTCAGCGCCCGGGTGGAATAAAGCGCAGGACTGTTCTGATCTCCCGTCCACCAGCTGCTGCCGGCAAACTGTACTACGTGATCGACGCCTTCGTTGTCCGTGTAATATGTCATGACATACCCCGATAGCACCAGGATCATATAGCGCGAAGATTTCCCGCTTTGTGCGATCACTTCATTCCGCTTGCAGGGCCTCGACACCACCAAAGATTCAACAAAGGCCGTTTCCTCCTCGTCAAGGGTGACAAATTGGTTGATCAGCGAGAGCAGGATATCGATATTCATACCGGGTAAATATAAGGAACTATTGCTCTGCACGACCATGATCCGGGCAGTCACTTCCCTTGAAATTTCTTATCTCTGCATAATGATCACGATGAAAGCCATCCATTTAAAACGATTTGGTATCGGAAACCTCTCCCTGGTCGACATTCCCCGCCCGGAACCAGGCCGCCATGAAGTGCTGGTCCACATCACTGCCGCCGCTATCCAATACCTGGACAATATCGTCATAGAAGGTACGATGATTCCTGACCTGCCACTGCCGCATATCCCCGGTTGTGAAGGCGCAGGTGTAATAGAATCCATAGGTCCGGAGGTCACCCGTTGGAAAAAGGGAGATCGCGTCATCATCCCCTTCATCCAACGTTGGGCAGCAGGCAAAATAACGCCCTGGCAAAATGAGATCCGTACCGGTGTTCAACTCCCGGGCACCTTGTGCGAGTATTCCTTACAGCCCGAAAACACCCTGGTCCGCACTCCCGAAAATTTGTCGGACGAAGAAGCAGCCACCCTTCCCGTCATAGGCCTTACGGCCTGGTCAAACCTGGTATCGAGGGCGAAGATCCAGGCCGGGCAGGTGATTCTTATCCAGGGCAGCGGCGCCATATCCTTGTTCGCATTGCAAATCGCCAGGGCATTCGGCCTGAAGATCATCGCGACCACGGGAAGCAGAGAAAATGAATCCAAACTCAGATCACTCGGCGCCGAGGAAGTGATCAACTACAGAGAAAAGAAAGATTACAGCAAAGAGGTCAAAAGACTGAATGGCGGCATCGGCGTCGACGTCACACTGGATATCGGCGGGATGCAAACCATTCAGCAAAGCATCCTGTCTTGCAGAGAGAACGCCTATGTCGGCCTGGTCGGATTCCTGACCGGAAGCGAAATCACGGTAGACCTGCATTACCTGATCATGAATAACATTCGCCTGCAGGGAAACACCGTAGGCCATGCACAGGACCTCGAACAGCTCGTGTCCGCCGTTGCAGTCAATAACCTGAGACCCGTCATCGACAGCATATTTCCACTGGCGAACACGAAAGAGGCATTTCAGCTCTTGAAATCAGGCAACACTTTCGGCAGGATCGTCATAAAGATCTGACCCGCGTTCCGCAACCCGTGGCATCGGCGATTCCCATCCATGCGGGCGCAGGCATGCCTAAAAATTCGGATCGAAATTAAAATAGATCGGATTCGACAGTCCCACTTCATTCCCGCTCAGCGCTTTTGACTGAGGGACTTCCGGATAGGGATTAACGACTCCCTGGACTTCGACGCGATAGTAGGTACGGCCAATGAAGATAGGCGTGTCGGTGAATTCGACAACAGGGTTACTGCCTTTGGCGGTGTAAGTGGCAAAGGGGTCGCCATTCTTCACCACGTTGAAGGTATAGACACTGTCGGGGACGGTGTTGCCGGTGAGTTGAATCCGGAAATTGACGGGTTTGCCGGTGGCTTTGACATTATCTCCCATCATCATGTCCATCTTGCCGTCCTGGTTGGTGTCGGCGTAGAATTCAACGCGGGGGGTATACGGATTGGGGCTGACGCATACGCGGCCGTTGGTGAGGGCGTCGACGACCGCTTGGGTTGTGCGGCTGGTGGCGTAGACCCAGGTGGTGGGCGTTCCGACGTAGTTAGCCTGCCGCTGGTAAGTATTTTTGGATGGCTTCTGCGATCCGGTGGGCGTGCCATGATGGGAGTCACTGCCGCCGCGGCCGGTGAGTTTGCGGCCGGAAGACAGCATATCATCCCAGATCATAATGGCGTTCGCGTTTTTTGACCAGATGCAGGAATTCCAGACTTCGATGGATTTGACCATATCATAGGAGAAGCCGAAATGGTCCTTTCCGCTGGGGTGGTTAGCCGACAGATGGATGTCGAGTTCTTTAACGACCGATCCGATGACGATATCGCGCTGGTCGCGGACGTCAAATAAACGTTGGTGATCATAGGGTCTGGATGAGAATACATTGCCGTGGCCGCGGGTCGTTGTCCATTCGCCGCCATACAACAGCAGCACGGAATCGGACTTGAATTCGGGATCCGCCCAGGTATTGTGGGCGACGTCGCCGTGAACGTGGTTGTCATGATCAGTGATACAGATATAGCCCATGCCGACCGATTGGGCAAAAGCGATGATCTTACCGACGGAATTGTTAGTGGCGTCATGGCTATGATCGGAATGCAGGTGCAGGTCACCCTTTAACCATATACCGCCGCTAAGGCTGGCCACCGGGGGCAGCGGGCCGACTTCTGTAGGAGCCCATGGGCTGATGTGGGTGGGCTGCGCCGGGGTTTGCATCGAGGGCTGCGCTACGGGAGAGGACGTCGGAGACTGCCCCGCTGGTGTTTGCGCCAGCACGTTGCCACTGCCCAGACCGGCCATAACCGTTAGCCATCCGGCATAACCCATCCGCCCGAGGCATCCTATAACTCCTTGCCGCAACGCCCTTAAAATTCCGTAAGTGATCATGTATGTTCGTTTTAAAATAAGACGGGAAAGATGCGCGGAAGGACCGCACGGAAATATTACCAAATTGTTACCAAAAATTTGTACCTTCTGGATATGATTGCCATGCCCAACCTCATACCCGACGAGCAAAGAAATGCGCTCTCCCTGGCTATTACCCGGGGAAATACCGACCAGGTTCATTACCTGGTCGAAGAATATGATCTCGATGCCAACGCCTTCCTCGATGATTCCCCGACCTGCATGCCCGTACTGATGGACGCGTTGTTGTCCAACGGCTTTCCCACAGAAGAAGCCCGGCTGTCTCTCCTGCGTTATCTGCTGGAGAAGGGCGCCAGCCCGAATATTTATTGCCGGAAGGGATACAACTGCCTGCATGTCGCCGTGCAGCAGGACAAGTTCATCACATCGCTGGATCTTTTCCTGGACTATAACGCCGACGTCAATGTGCCGGATGCGGATGGGGCGAATATCGTCTACTACGCCATCCAGGGATTTCTGCTACGGAAATCGGCTGAGGCCGATCGGTCAGCGCACCTCCGGGTACTGGAAAAAATCCTGCTGCTGGGCGCTGATCTGGATCAACGGACCCGTTATGATATGAATGCCCGTGAGTGGCTGGAACATGCGGCGCCCGAAGTTCGCGACCTGGTGGCCGACTGGGAAAAAAGCAAACCCTCCGTACGCAAAGTCACCACCGTCCAGCCGAAATTTCCTTCTACGCCCGAAGACAACTATCCGCATGACATGAAGCTTGCAAGGAAAGGCAAAAAGACCTGGCGTACCTGGTGGGCCTGATCAGTAGCCTTCAGCAAAACCCGTATCTTAGCGCCGATGGAAAACTATACGATCATCCTATTCGTGCTAGGCGTCATGGTGTTGTTGAGCGCTTTGGCTGACAAAATCAAAATCGCCTCGCCGATAGTACTCATCCTCACCGGAATCGCCATCGGATTTATTCCGGGCATGCCGGGGCTGGCCATCGATCCTCACATCATCTTCCTGCTGTTCCTGCCGCCGCTGTTATATGATGCCGCATTCAATATTTCGTTCGAAGGTTTCAGGGCAAATCTCAGTACCATCAGCAGCCTGGCCATCGGGCTGGTGTTCCTGACAACAGCAGGCATCGCCGTGATCACCCACTACTGCATTCCCGGGATGAGCTGGCCGCTGTCCTTCGTGCTCGGGTCGATCCTGGCAGCCACTGACGCGGTCGCGGCTATCAGCATCACTAAAAACCTCGGCCTGTCGCCGAATACCAACGTCATACTGGAAGGGGAAAGTCTGATCAATGATGCTTCCGCCCTGGTGGCTTATCGTTTTGCGGTGGCGGCAGTGACAGGAGTCGTTTTCGTTTGGTGGCGGGCAGGCCTGACATTTATAGTATTGATGGTCGGCGGATTCGTGATCGGGATGCTGATGGGGAAGGTACTGACGTACCTGCTCAGGGCAGTGCGTACGCATACAATGGCCTTGCTGAGTCTTACCATCCTGACGCCGTTCATCACTTATCTTTTGGCCGAAACACTGCATTGTTCAGGCGTCATAGCGGTGGTGGTGCTGGGTTTTAGCATCTCCCGGCTGAGCGCCCACCGGTTCCCCAATGAGCTCCGGCAACAATCGAAAACAATATGGGAAATGATCGTGTTCATGCTGAACGGATTGATCTTTATTCTAATAGGGCTGGAATTTCCCATTGTCGCCAGGGCGATCGACCCGCATCTTTTCCTCCCCTATACCGGATATGCCCTGCTGATCACTGTCATCGCACTTGCCCTGCGCATGATCAGGGTATTTTTACAGAAAGGAAATCTGCAGCGGGCTTTCAGAAATAAAAAACTGGCAAGTTCGAGGAGAGCGATTCCGGAATCGATATTGCTCACTGCCCAGGAAAGCCTCATCATCAGCTGGGCCGGCATGCGTGGCATCGTATCGCTGGCCATTGCTATCGGGCTGCCTGCCATGCTGGATAACGGCCGGCCTTTCCCGATGAGGAACGACATTGTCTTCATTTCCACCGTGGTGGTGGTGATCACTATTGTGGGACAGGGTCTGCTCCTGCCCATCATCATTAAAAGGGTTCGCGGATCTGCGGCTATGCCTCGTTTTCAGTGAAGGAATGAACATGATTGAACCACTGCGTACTGACCTTAGAGAAGAGGAAGACCAGGGCCACTGCCTGCAACAGGGCCTGAAAAATAGTTAGTACTCCCACCAGCAGATTGAATTTGAAGGTAGGGCCCAGCGTTAACGGAAAAATCAGGATGCCCAATACAAACAGCACCAGCAGTATCACCCTGGCCCATTTCTTTCCCAAACCAATCAATTTAATGAGGCTGAAAATGATGCCCAGCGTGATGAGCGACACAACTGCTTCCTCTATCGGGGAAGACGGGGGCGGATTCGTCCCCCATCGGCCGATGGCCCAGTTGATGATATCCAAAAATAGCGTCGCATAAAGAATATTTATCGCGGCTATGATACTGCTCGGTTTGTGAAAGAGGGGGCCTTCAGGAAGCATGGGGATGATTTTGCTGTATAAGATAGGATTATTCCAGCACTTCACCGGGAGGCGGTTCGACCACT
>JAMFSL010000037.1 GCA_026225275.1 Puia dinghuensis | reverse complement strand
CATTTTTCGGAGGTTAGCACAATACTCTAAATATTCGTCCACGGTAAGGTCCATGTACAGCGGCGGATTCTGCGGCAGGAAACCGATCAGCCGCTTGGCCGCCTCGGGCTCTTTCCGCATATCGACACCGCCCACGTATACTTTGCCTTCCGTCTGGTTCAGCGATCCGCAGAGAATGTTCATGGTCGTGGACTTGCCTGCGCCGTTACTGCCTAGCAGGCCGACAATGCCGCTCTGGGTAATCTCGATGTTGATGTCCCGGATCGCCCAACTGCTGGAATACCGGTGAGACAGGTGCTCGATTTTAACAATGGAATCTGGCATAATGAGAAATGAAGGGTATGGCCGGTCCCGAAGGACCGGCCGATGAATAAAGGAATGATGAGCTCAATTATACCCTTGATTCTGGGTGAGCAGGGTATTTACCTCGATCTGAGACAACGGCACAGGATATAACGCCATATATGGCTGAAATCCGCTTTTTTCTGCGTTGAGTACAGTATTGGCCGTTCCCGTGCGGTTCAGGTCGAACCAGCGGTTGCCCCACTCGCAGAACAGCTCGGTCTGACGCTCATGCATGATTGCCGTCAGCACGTCGGCCTGGCTGGCGGCACTGGTGGCGGGTAATCCTGCTCTTGTCCGGACGGTGTTGAGATCCGATATCGCGGTGCCCAGGTTACCCAGTTCCGCCGCCGCCTCCGCGTGGATCAGATACTGTTCGCCCAACCGGAAAATCATGAAGTCCTCCACCGTCGGGCCCGAAGGTGTCCTGTTCTTATATTTATAGGGATAGTAAAAGGTGGCACTGGTTGTCCCGGTATTGACAGCAACCGAATCTGTCCAGTCC
Organism: Puia dinghuensis; assembly: GCA_026225275.1. Classification (GTDB taxonomy): domain Bacteria; phylum Bacteroidota; class Bacteroidia; order Chitinophagales; family Chitinophagaceae; genus Puia; species Puia dinghuensis_B. The sequence goes on along the minus strand of JAMFSL010000037.1, from coordinate 6,830 downwards.
AGCAGGCGTTGGTCGCCCGGCTCGAAGGCGTTCAACAGAAAATTCGTCAGGGGGTAGTTGGGTACCGTTCCGCTGGTATAAGGCACGTAATTTTCGGCCTCGGTCGTGACACTGAAGTTGCCATTGGCAGGCAGCTGCCAGATAGCTTCCTGGCTGCCATCCAAAAAGACCCTGTTAAGGCTCGGCACCAGGCTGTAGAGGCCGGAATGGATAATCGTGTCGGCTGCATTGTAGGCCGCCTGCCAGTTCTTTTGATACAGGTAGACCTTGGCCAGGAGCGCCTTCACCGTATACAGGTTCGGCCGCAGATGCCCGGCAGAAGGATAAGTCACCGGCAGCACCTGCTGGGCGGCCTGGAGATCCGTCAGAATCTGCGCATTCACCGAATCCACTGAAGTGCGGGCTATCTTCGAGCTGACGGAATAATCGGTGGTCGTCACCAGGGGTACGGCGCCGAATAAATTCACCAGGTCGAAATAATACAGCGCCCGGACGAGATGCAGCTCACCGGTCAGCTGTATCTTCAGGGAAGCAGAAAGGCCCGAACTGGCCGCGATGCCACTCATCGTCGCATTCACAGGATAAAGGCCGGCATAAGGGTCGTTCCACAGATCGCCGGCGAAATCGTTTAAAGACGTGACGCCATATTGGAAAAATTGCAGGGCATCGGTCGCTTGATTGCTACCTACGCTGAGTTCGTCGGAAGAAAGCCCGGTACAAAGGGAAAGATACCCATCATTGAAGGTAAAGCCGTTAACCCCGTTGGACGGATAACTGTAAATATCCGCCATGGCCGTCATAGTTGTGGCGCTGTCCGCAAACTGCGCCGATGTCGCAATTTCCGTGGGCGGATTGGCTGGAATCTGAATCAGTTTTTTACAGGCGGTTAGCATAGTCATCATCGCCGTCGCCAGCATCAGCCCCGTGATCCTGCCATAATTACCCAAAGTCATATATTTCATGCTGTAATGAATTAGAAGTTAAAGTTGAGTCCGCATACGATTGTCCGCTGCACGGGCACAGTAGCGTAGTTGGCGAATTCTTCCGGATCAGCCACCTTGTAATTGGTGAACGTCAGCAGATTCTGTGCGTTGATATAGATTCTGGCGCCCTGGATATGCGCCTTCTTCAGATACGTGTCCGGAAATGAATAGGACAGGGCCACCGTCTTCAGCCGTGCATAGATATCGTTGCTGTACGCGCCGGTAGACTGGCTGAAATATTCCGCTGCGGAGGCCGTAGCGGTGCTGTAATTACTCGTCAGTTTCTGGAATGTCGCATGGTCGCCGGGGTTCTTCCAGTAATTCAGCACCTGCACGGGTTCATTGTCAATCGCGATGCCCGGAATGTATGAGCTGTAGACCGTCGACATGTAATTAGGCGCCTCCTGGCTGGCGAACTGGAAAAAGAAATACAGGCTCACATGCTTATAAGTGAAAGTATTCCCGAAGCCACCCATATATTTCACCTCCCGGTCGGAGATCGGCACCATGTCGCCACCCTGCGAGGCCAGGTTATAGTTGGGCGTATTGGTCACCTGACCCTTGCTGGTCAGGTACTGGAACAACCCGGTCTGTGAATTGAGCCCGGCGAACCGATAACCGAAGACTTCGGAGACCGGTTTGCCCAATACATAATCATGGGTATAGGAAGAGCCGGCCAGGTCGGGAAAGGACAGCAGCTTATTCCGGTTGAAGGTGATATTGAAATTGGTCGACCAGCTAAAATTCTTCGTCCTGACCTGGTTGGAGGTTGCCGTGAACTCCCAGCCGGCATTCTGGACGTTGGCGGGCAGATTCTCCACCACCTGGACAAAACCAGTCTGCGTTGGCAATGGGTAGCCCCCCAGCTGGTTGCCTTCCCGGTCTCGGTACCAGGTCGCATTCAGCAGCACCCGGTCGTGAAACATCCCCAGGTCCATGGCCAGGTTCAGCGACTTCTTCAGCGCCCAGCTATAATCGGGGTTATACAGATTATGCGGGGCATCCGGGTGGGCGCCCTGAAAGGCAGGGACACTGTTTGTGGGCGTCCAGAAAGTCTGGTACAGATAAGGCTCAATCCCGTCGCTGCCGCTCGTCCCGTAACTGCCCGACAATTTGCCATAGGTTAGGAACGGTATCGCCTGCTTGAAAAAATGCTCCTCGGTGAAGATCCAGCCCGCACCCGCCGAGCCGAAATTACCGAACTGCCTGCCGGGGCCAAAATTGCTGGACCCGTCCCGGCGGCCCGTCAGCGAGAGGATGTACTTCCTGTCATATACATACCTGACGCGGGCGAAAGCGGCATCGTATTTATAGAAGCTGGTTGCATCGTAGGCGGATACATTCGTAGCCCCATTGATTGAACCCAGGAAGGCGTCATTGGCATAGCCGCTGCCTTCCAACGTGTTGCTGTAATTGCTGTTTTTCTTATAGGTGGCACCCGCCAGTGCGGTCAGTACGCCTTTCCCGATCGTGGTTGTATAATCAATCTGCGGCTCGACATTGATCGTTTCAAAATTATTGGTGGCGAATTCGGTTGAAGGATAAGGATACAAGGGGTTTTGTGCAGTCGACGGATCGGTGTAATGCTCGGATGAGGTATTACGGTTATAACCCAGGTTGACGCTGAGACTCAGGCCTGTCAGGATCTTGTAAGACAGACGCATCGTGGTGTTCAGGTTGTAATTCTCCAGCAGGTTAGACTGCCTCAGATAAGAATAGAACTGGTAGCTGGTGAGATCTGTTCCATTATAGCTCCAGACCAGGTTCCCCTGCTTATCCAGCAGGTCGGGCGTATTGGGCGGTAAAAGTATCTTCGAACCGGCACCGGCGGAGGGTGAATTATTCTGATCATAGCCATAGTCGGTGCCGAAATCGATGGTCAGCCGGTTGTCCTGCGATGCGTGGTGGAAGGCCGAGTGCAGGGTCAGGCGCTGGTCGGCAAAATTGCCCGGGAAATTGAAGTCCGACCGGGTGAAGCCACCCGAGACCAGAAAGGTGTTGTTATACGTTCCCCCCGACAAGGTGCCATGGATATCGGTATTGTTGGACGTCTTTCCGTAGATGACCTTTTCCCAGTTGGTGTATTTGGTGGAATCGAAGACCGTCAGATCCGGCGCATACGCATTGAAATTACTGGGGCTATTGCTAGGTGTCACACCGTCCGCTGCAAAGGCCGCATTTCGCAGCCCCAGGTATTGCGGGGAGTTCATAAGCTTGACATTACGGGCAGCGGTGTTGTATCCCGTCGTCGCCATCAGGTTAAAAACTGTCTTACCGGGTTTGCCCTTTTTGGTCGTGATGAGGATCACACCGTTGGAGCCCTGGGTACCATAAATGGAAGTGGCATCCGCATCTTTCAGCACGCTGATGCTTTCGATATCGTTGGGGTTGATATTATCGAACGGGCTGACACCCAAAGGCTGGCTGATACCTCCGCCAAAGCTGCTGGCGTTGGCCAGGTCGCTGAGTTGACTGATATTGGCATTTTGCGGCGCAAAAGGCACGCCATCAATGATGAACAAGGGCTGATTATAGGGCTTGTACCCCAAAAGACCCGGTACGCTGGGATTCGTCGCAAGGGTATTCTGTCCTCTGACCTGTATTAATACCGTCGATCCGGGTACACCGCTGCTCTGATTGATGGCCAGGCCCGGTACCTGGCCTTCCAGGGCCAGCAGGACATTGGTCACCGGCTGCGCCTGGATCGTCGCCGCATCGACGGTCGAGATCGATCCCACGTTATAGCGCCTCGAAGTCGTGCCATAGGCCTGTACGATGGTCTCGTCCAATGCGTCCTGACTCCTTTGGAGGTAGACGCTTATCATCGGGCGGGTACTACTGGTGATGAGGATTTCTTTATTGACATAACCCGTATAGGAAACGACAATCACAGTACCGGCCTTGGCTCGGATCAGACCGAACTGACCTTTCATATCGGTCTTCGATCCGTCAGTAGTGCCCTTGATCGTTACGGAAGCGCCTTGCAACGGAGCGCCTGTGCTGTCGCGAACATAGCCCCGTATGGTATCCAGGGGGGCGGCTTCGGGAGCAGGCCCAAGGACGGCATCGTCTTTGCGGGTCACTTTATGCCTGACCACGACGGTCCTGTCGACGATTTCATAAGACAGCGGTTGATCTCTGAAGCAGTCTCTCAATACATCCGATAGATCTTCATCTCTTACGTCGATCGTCACAGTGGCTCCATTCAGATCCTCATCGAAGAACAGGAATTGATAGCCAGACTGCCGCTCTATGTCGCGCAGCACTTTCTGTAAAGGAGCATTCCTTTCATTCAGTGTGATCTTTTGCGCGGTGCCCGCGGCACTGACACCCAGGCAACAAGTAAGTAAGATGATAGCAGTCAGTTGCATAATGCGCCAATAAGCATGAATTTGCATACTTTTGTAAAGTTTTGGTTTAATGAATAAAGCAGTCTGTCCGATTGTAATTGTTCAGGCAACCCAAACATTCCGGCCGTTCCGTCTAGTACACGGAGCGGCTTTTGTCTGAGTACCCGTTACTCATAGTAATGGATTCAATGATTACACAGTTATGGATTCAACGATTGCACAATGACTTTCTTTCCTTCAATGGAAAAGGTTATTTTCCCGGTCAATTCCAGGATATGAAGTAGTTGGGATAGGTTCACCTGCCGGGAGATCCCGCCGCTGATAGTGCCGGTGATCTGCCCATGGTATTCGATCTGGATATCATACCAGCGCGCCGCCTGCCGCAATACCTCGCTCAGCTGCACGCTATGAAATTTAAAACGTCCGTCTTTCCAGGCCACGACATCATCCAAATCAACATCTCTATGAATACGGACCTCGCCATCCTGCCCTATGCCCGCCTGATCACCCGGAACGAGAACCCTTCCATTTACCTGCACCGCGCCTTCCAGCAAGGTCGTATTCAGCGTGGGCTCGTCGGTATAGGCATTCACATTGAAATGAGTGCCGATATCTTCGATCAGCACCGATCCAGACTTGACGCGGAAGGGCATTTGAGCCCTATGCGCCACCTCAAAGTAGGCCTCTCCCGTCAATTGGACTTCCCTTATATTTCCTGTAAATGTCGTAGGATATCGCAGGGAGGAAAGCGCATTGAGCCAGACCTTTGTCCCGTCCGGCAACACCACGCTGGTCTGGCCGCCTCTGGCCGTGGTCAGTGTATTGTATAACAGGACTGCAGAGCCCATTCCCTTATTGACATATTCCAATACGCCATTGCCCGTTTTGGTAATGCCGACCGTTCCTTCCATAGCCAGGGTCCCATTGCCGGCACTATCCAGGAAGATACGCCGGCCGGAAGATAGTGTCAGCGTAGTCTTCGCTCCCACCGGTGCGGCAACATCAGCTTTTGCGATATTTTGCGGAACCGTTGTTGTCGAATGCTCCTTTATCCACCAATACCCACCCGCAAAAACCACGACAGCGGCAGCCGCCGCCCACCACCATCCCAATTTTCTTATCCGGCCAGCCCCCGTCTCTCGGTCATCGGATGTCCCTCGGTCACCGGATAACCCGCTGTCCTCGTATGACCGTGCCGAACCATCGGGAAGTTGCATGTCCAGCGCGGTGTACACCCTTCGCATAGACGCCTGCAAGGCCAGGGGATCAAGGGTCTCCATCAATTCTTCCAGCAGCATATCTTTGTCCTGTAAGGCGGCATAGTGTGCGCGATTCGACGGATCGGCATCCAGCCATTCCTGTAGCTGCGCCTGCTCCCCGGCTTCCAATGCGCCCGATCGCTCCCGGGCTATCAGCCGGGCTATCTCCAATAATGCTTCAATGCTAAATGCAGCCATATAAATGAATACACAGCCAATTGAATTTCGGGTGAGCCGAAAATGAAATTTTTATGAAATTATTTTTTCCAAACGTGCATCAGCGCCAGGACCAGCGGCAGCACGTCCTTTCCGCGAAGCTTTTCTTTCAGCAATTCCAGGGCCCTGGCCTTTTGGGTCTTTACCGTATTGACTGAAATGGATAGCGTTTTGGCGATCTCCCGGTTAGGCATTCCCTCCAGGAAACCCAGCTGAAATATCCTGCGCATCTTTTCGGGCAGCTCGTCCACCGCCCGCAAGATCTCCGCCTGCACTTCCGCCCGGACGATCTCCTGGTCAATCCATTCTGATTGTTCCGGCTGGCCAGCTGAAAATCCTTCGTGCCGGCGCAGCAGGTTCCGGGAGGACCGCCTTTCATTCAAACAGGCATTTTTCGCGGTAATGTATAAGAAGGCTTTGACGGATTGAAAATTTCCAACCCGGGAGTGGTTGTGCCAGAGTTTGATAAAAGTCTCCTCGGCAACATCCTCGGCGCTGGGCCGGTCAACAACGATCCGCATGGCAAAATGGGTGATGATCGGAAAGTACCGGTCCACAATATATCGGAAGGCTGCTTCATCACCCGCCCTGAGACGGTCAGCAAATAAATCTTCGGATATAGAAGAGCCACTTTCCATTCAACGCTAAAAATATAACTTTTTTGCGTAAGCATTGCTGCATCGCGAAAGCCCCGCGGCATCATCGACAGGGTGAAGCTTGAACCACTTACCGCAATTATCGCCATTCCCATCCCTGCCCCGCCCGACCTCAAAGCTGGCCCTTCTAATATCGGCCGTTCCCTCGAACGTCCTCTCCTCACAAAAATAAATTTGCGCAAGCGAATCCTTGCACATATATTTGCAAGCATATACTTGCATAATGACAACCAGAAGAGACGTATTCCAGGCCATCGCCGACCCCACCCGCCGCCAGATCATCAACATGGTAGCCGACAAACCGCTTAACGTGAATACCATTGCCGGCAGCTTTGACATGAGCCGCCAGGCAATATCCTTACATAT
>JAMFSL010000263.1 GCA_026225275.1 Puia dinghuensis | reverse complement strand
GCCGCAGAAATCCGAAAGGTATATATTGGTGCATTAAGGGCCGCCGATAATCATGACTATTCTTTGCTTCAGGATTTTGTTCGATCATAAGAATGTGCACCTCACCCTATAAAATCCTATATTTAACCATGCAAAAACTATTAACCACCTTCCTTATCCTCGCCGCATTGCGCTGTTCCGCACAAAGTAATGACCTGGATAAAACCTATGCCAAAGCAAAAGTGGAGATCGAAGCAACCTTTCCCGGCGGAGATTCCGCCTGGAGCAAATTTCTTAATCATAACCTGAAGTATCCTGACGACGCCGTCAATAACGAGATCCATGGAACGGTGATCGTCCAATTTGTAGTGGATACGGCCGGAAACATCAGCGATATCAAGGCAATCAGCGGCCCGAAAAAGGGCGGTCTGCGCGAAGAATCCGTTCGCGTGATCACGCTGAGCGGCAAATGGGTCCCCGCCACGCAAAACGGGCACACGGTACAGTCTTATAAGACAGAGCCGATCCAGTTTAAGTTGTCCGTTAACTGATCCGACGAGGCCTGACTACTTCACTTTTACAAAGCTCCCCGTCGTCGACGCGCCCCCCTGCGTCACTCTCACCGTATACATCCCCGCCGCCAGCGAACTGACATCCATCGTATTGACAGCCGCACCCGTGATCAACCGCTGCATCAGCCCACCCGCACTATTATACACTTCGATCACCACAGTACCGCTTTGACCCGCGCCAACCGCCAGGCCACCCGACAAAGGCACGGTCACCATCACCGTTCCCGACGCCGGATTCGGATAAATGCCCAATGCCGTCGAAGCGCCTCCCCCGACAGTAACCGTCACCACCTGACTATAAGTTACCGACCCATCGGGCATGGTCAGTTTGACCCGGTAATAATTGGGCCCCGTCGCGGGCGAGACCTGTACGTAACTATAATTCGAAACAGCCGGATCGACGGACTGAGTATTCAAGACATCCGTAAATCCAGTAGTATCGGTAGTTGAATACTCTAATGTCGCGGTGCCCGCGTTGTCAAGCCACGGAGGCCCGGAAGCCCCCGGATCGCCCCCGCCAGAAACCTGCCACTGCAGAAACACCTCGTTACCTTGCAACCTGCCGGCAAATCCCGTCAGCAACAACGGCAGCGGCTCCAGCGGTATAAAAATCTCCACCCGGTGATTATGAAAATCGGCGACTGCCAATAACGATGTCCCGACATAGAGCATTTGCGGTTCATTGAGCTGACTTGCGCCATCCCCCGAGGTATTCGTGGTGAAGCTGTTTTGACCCAGTACATAGCTGGCCGCAGCGCCATTCGACAGACCGGCGGCATCCACGAAGACCAATACCCGCTGATTGCCGGCATCGCTGACATAAATATTGCCGATCGGATCCCCATATACCCCCGCTACCGTCTGCAGAGTCGTGGTTGAAGTAGCAGCCCCCGTAGAGGTCATGTCGGGTTGGCCCAATACCAGTGTCGCTGGCTCGCCACTGGTGGCGGTTGATGCATCCGGGAACATTAAGAGGCGATCGTTCAAGGCATCGACGACCCATAGATTATCGGCTCCGTCGACATACAGCTGTGCGGGTCCATTAAATTGGGTCGCGCTAAGGCCGGCTGCGGCCCCCGTAAAATCGGGCTGGCCGAAAACCGCGTCTGCGCTACCACCATTGGCTTTCGAAGCCGCATTGTCGAAGCGTAACACACGGTTGTTGCCCGCATCCGCCACCCATAACGTCGTGCCACTGGCAAACACCCCGGTTGGGTTATGGAGGGTCGTTGAAGACGCCGAGTACGTTTTAGTGGTGAAACTGGTCTGGCCCAGGACGGCACTGGCCGCCGCACCGCTGGAAATAGTCGCTGCATTATCATAGCGAAGGACGCGGGAGTTATCCCAATCCGCCACCCACAGGTTGCCCGAGGCATCGACGGCAAGAGCCCGGGGGTAGAATAAAGTAGTAGCGGTCGTACCGGTGGCGTTGGAGGTGAAATCGGTCTCCCCTAAGACGGCCTCGGCTGCCAATCCATCCGTCATCGCGGCAGCAGAAGGATACCGCAGGACCCTACTATTGGTGTAGTCATCGACAAACAACTTGCCGGTAGCAGGATCCACGGTGACCGCAATGGGTCCCGACAACCCTGTCGACGTGAGGGCCGCGGTATTGGTACCAAATCCGGGCTGCCCGATGACATAGCTGGCCGCCTGGCCATTGGTCCAGTATTGGGCATGCACACAACGCGCCGCGGCCAGCGTTATAGCCAGTGACAAAATACGCTTATAGTAAAGTTTGATCATTCGTTCACTTTGATGAAGCTCCCGGTCGTCGTTACACCCACCTGCGTCACCCTCACGGTATACAAACCCGCCGCCCATCCGCTGACGTTCATCGTCTGAACAGCCGCCGCCGTGACCACCCGCTGCATCAGCCCACCCGCAGGATTATACACTTCGATCGTAGCAGTTCCTATAGGCGGTAACATCATGACCACATTACTGACGGCAGGATTGGGATAAATGCTCAGCCCCGCAGCAGCCGCGCTACCCACATTAATAGTCACGATCTGACTATAAGTCTCCGACCCATCGGGCAGGGTCAGCTTGACCCGGTAATAATTGGCGCCGGGAGCCGGCGACACCTGTACATAACTATACCCCGAAACCGCCGGATTGACTGGCTGGGTATTCAGCACATCGGTAAACCCACTGGTATCAGTAGCCGAATATTGCAGTTCCGCATAGCTGCCATGGCCACTCCCCGGACCGCCCTCGCCAGGCCCTCCCCCCGGCGCGCCCGCGCCTGAAATCTGCCACTGCAGCAGCGCCTGCCCGTTGGGTTGCAGCCGGCCGGTGAAACTGGTCAGCAACAAAGGCAGCACTACCGGCGGAATAAAGACCAGCACCCGGTTGTTTTCAGGATCGGCAGCCAGCAGCATTGTACCCGCAGGATTGACATACATGTGATAAGGAAGACTTAGCTGATCAGCGCTGTCTCCGCTGCCGGAAGTGTTGAAATTAAACTGCCCCAGCACAGCACTGGCGAAAGAGCTATTGGAGTTTATACCATTCGCATAGATCAATATCCTGTTGTTATAAAAATCGGAGACATAAATGTTACCCGATGCATCACCGGTTACACCATATAGACTGTTATAATCCGGATCGGCATAAGGGCCGACGGCAGGCGTACCTTCCTCAATACCCTCCCATAGAGTCGTATTGCTCTCGCCATTGGGGGCAGTGGAGGCATTCGGGTACGCATACACCAATGGGTCACGTGCATCGGCTACCCATAAATTATCCGAACCGTCCACATAGATGGCGGAGGGCCACCCCATCACGGGTGAAGCGCCGCCGCCGGGTTGGTTGCTCACAAAATCGTACTGGCCGAAAACCGCATCCGCAGGGGCGCCATAGGGCTTGGAAGCCGCATTATCAAAGCGTAATACTCTGCTGTTATACGTATCCGCCACCCATATCGACGTGCCTTTGGCAAAAACATCCGATGCGCCATTAAACGATGAGGCAGTGGCCGGCTGTGCTCCGGTGATTGGGGGGCCGGCTACGCCCAATATGGAGCTCGCCGCTGCGCCGCTGGCAACAGTCGCAGCATTAGCGTAGCGTACCACGCGCTCATTGTTCTGATCCACCACCCAAAGATTACCGGCCGCATCCATGGCAATACCTTCAGGACCGGACAGCCCGGTAGCAGTCGAAGTGGTGTCGGTTGAAAACAAATCAGGCTGACCAAAAACGGCCTCGGCTGCCGCGCCATTGGTCATCGCAGCGGTGGAAGGATAACGTAGTACCCGGCTATTGTTCCAGTCGCTAATGAATATCTTTCCGGAGACCGGATCCTGGATGACTGCAACCGGATTATATAAGCCCGTCGGAGTCGCGGCATTGCCATTGAGGTTGAATCCCGACTGGCCAATGACATAACTCGCAGGCTGGCCACTCACCCAGTTTTGCGCCTGTACACGCTGCGGCAACCAGGCTATCATCATAAGAACTACAGTCGATCCTAAAAGGGGCTTGTAAAAACGGTACATACGTTAAGGTTTTTCGGTTTGGATATTGAATATTAATGATCACTATTACTAATGCACCTTGATAAAGCTGCCGGTCGCCGTTATACCGCTCTGCACAACCTTCACCGTATACATCCCCGCCGCCAGCGAATGAATATCTATCGTATTCACAGCCGCACCCGTGACCAGCCGCTGCACCAACTCACCAACACTATTATACACGTTAATCTCCGCAGTGCCCACCTGAGGCAGCGTCACCACCACTGTATTAACGGCGGGATTCGGATAAACACTAAATACCGAAACGACTACCCCCGGCGTCTCAATGATGGTCACCACGGGACTGTAAGTCACGCTATCATCGGCATTGATCAGCCTGATCCGATAATAATTAGCCCCCGTCGCCGCCGGGACCTGTAAATAGCTGTAGCTGGACACGGTCGAATCGACAGCCTGGGTGTTGATGATAGCCGTAAACGCTGTGGTATCAGTAGTAGAATATTCTAATTGCATGGTCCCTGCCTGGGCATATTCGATCTGCCATTGCAACAAGACCTGCTGGTTCCCCTGCGGCTGTCCGGTAAATGCCATCAGCACCAAAGGCGGCAGGGGCGTTGGTGGCGGCGGCGGGGGAGGAGGTGGTGGTGGGGGCGGAGGTGGAGGTGGAGGCGGCGGCGGGGGTGGCGGCGGCGGCGCATGCGGTCCGGCCGGAGTATAAAACAGCACCCGGTTGTTACCCTGATCGGCAACCAGCAACGAGGCACCGACAAACAGCTGAGACGGCCCTGCTAACTGATCGGCGCTGTCTCCGGACACTTTGGTCGTCAACGTACTCTGCCCCAGCACATAGTTGGCCGCAGCTCCATTGGACAACAGCGCAGCATTCGCGAAGATCACGATCCTGTTGTTGCCGGCATCGCTGACATAAATATTACCATCTCCATCCCCATATAGCCCAAACGGGCCGTAGAAGCTGTTGGCTGTTGTTCCCGCTCCATTAGACGTAAAGCTATTTTGGCCAAACACCTTTGTCGCCGCCTCTCCATTACCCGCAGTGGACGCGTGCGGAAACATCAACACCCGGTTGTTCATGTTATCAGCCGTCCATAGATTATCCGCGCTATCGACGTAGATCTGCGTAGGCATATACAGGACGCTATCCGTCGTGACGTTAAGGTTAGCGTAAGTCACAAAATCAGGCTCGCCGAAAACCGCATCCGCATTGCCGCCATTGGGTTTGGAAGCCGCATTGTCAAAGCGCAATACCCTGTTATTGTCGGTATCCCCCACCCATAAGGTCGTGCCGCTGCAAAACACACTGTAGGGAGAATTGAATGAGGAGGGAGACGTCGAGGGAGCGTTGGATACGAAGTCGGGCTGACCCAATACGCCATTGGCCGGCACGCCGCTGGCAACGTTCGCAGCATTATCCCAGCGTAGTACGCGGCAATTGTTGATATCCGCCACCCACAGACTGCCCGACGCATCGATGGCAAGGCCCATAGGTGCAAATAAAGTGGTGGCCGTAGCCGTCGGGGTGTACGTATCGGAATTGAGATCGGGCTGACCGAAGACGGCCTCGGCAGCCGCGCCATTGGTCATCGCGGCGGAGGAAGGATAACGCAGCACCCGATTATTTTCGATATCGGAGACGAACACCTTTCCGGTGACGGGATCCACGATAGCCGCTGAAGGACCGAAAAACTGTGTCGCCGAAACTCCTCCTGTATTGGAATTAAATCCCGGCTGACCGATCTCATTATTGGCGTTCTCCCCATTGGTCGGGTTCTGCGCAAATCCACATAGCGGCATGCAGGCGGACATAACAAGAGCCACCGCTAAGGGTAAAAGGGGTTTGAAGGTACGATCCATACGACCCCAAAATAATATTCAGCCGGGATGATATTTGTATAATGTGGTGAACGACGGGATTTTGTATGCGAGTGCGCTAGTTAACGAAATAACAAAGCTTGTCGCGTGATTTGAAATACAATTTGCCATCGTATTTAAAAAGACCACCCGTAAAGCTCCCCCGGTCATTTTTATCGATCAGGTTAACAGATTGTCCGTCATATTCCGCCAGGCACCATTCACTGGGGCCGGAGCTTCCAGTGTAATAAAGCCTGTTATTATAGCTCACCAATTCGCCGATATTGAATGACCCATTCGTAGCCGGAACATTATTTAGTTTGGAGCCATCATATTCGGCTAAACAGTAATTGTTAGATTGCTGGAGATATTCGACATATAATTTGTCATTGTAGACAACGGCATTTCCCAAAACACCAAAGCCAAAAAATGACCATCGATGTCAGGCCAAAAATTCTCGTCATAAATATTCATTTTCAAATCGGAAAATACCAGGATTGTAAAGTAAGGATAATTTCGCCATTACCCGGCTCCGGATGAAAGTATACAGATTGGTATACAAATTGAATAGGCTATAAAAGTTTCCCGACCAATAGCTTGGCCTGTTTCAGGTCTGAGGTTGATTTATAGATGGCGGTACTGCTGAGGGCCCCTTCGATCAGGAGGAAGATCATCTCGGTCAGTTCGTCATCGGTGAACAATGACTGGTGACCGGCATTCTGGACGAGCTGGAGGATAAATGCCCTGAAAACATTCTTTCCTTCCCGGACCCGAAGGTTGACAACCGCATTATCGAATCCTATTTCCGCATTGATCTTCGCGAACGGGCAGCCCGGAAAGAGATATTTTTCCTGATAGAAGATGCGGAATTCAAACAAGGCGAGGATCTTGTCCTTTGGCTCCGGGAAAGCCTCGAGATAGGGTTTGAGGGTTGTATACCAATATTCCTGGAAGAAGTCGAGGTAGGTCATCAAAAGGTCGGTCTTCGATTCAAAATGCTGATAAAGCGATCTTTTGACCACGCCTGCCTCTTCAATAATCCGGTTGATACCTGTCACATTGTAGCCTGGTCCATAAAAAAGCCTGGTTGCTGTGTCCAGGATCCGTTTCCGCACTTCTGATTCACGTTTACTCATCCCATGTCTGGCCCCAAAAAGTGTACCGAATTGTCTACATGTTAATAAAAAAACAAATACGATGAAAGCCATTCAATTTCACGAACACGGAGGTTACGATAAATTATTATTGGTAGATATCGATATCCCGGAACTCAAAGAAGGTCAGGTACTGGTGAAGGTCAACTATGCCGCCGTGAATCCGGTTGATAACACTTTGCGAAAAGGCGGTATCAAGGAGCCTGTAAAATTTCCTAAAACGTTGGGCGATGAGGGTTCGGGTGTGATCACGAAGGGCAACGCGGAATTTCCTGAAGGGACAAGGGTGATCATCTCTTGCATGGCAAAAGAAGGGGGTGTGCGGGGAATAGCCACCAATGGCTGCTGGCAGGAGTACTTTGCAATATATCCGTCTGAGTTGATCAAAACGCCGGATAATGTGTCGGACGAGGAGGCTGCGGCTTTCCCTGTCGGCTTTTTATCGGCGTATGCCTGTCTGGACATGGCCGGCTTTTCGGCCGGGCAGTCGGTACTCAGCATTGCAGTGGGGGGCGCGGTTGGGAATGCCACGATCCAATTGGCCAAAGCCTTAGGCGCGAGTTTGGTCATCACCACTTCCGGTTCGGCCGACAAGGCAAAAGTAGCCGCTGCTGCAGGTTTTGACAACATTATCGACCTGACGAAGGAAGGTATCAGTGAGGGTGTGGCACGGATCACCGGCGGAAAAGGAGTCGATGTGGTCGTTGATATGGTTGGCGGAAATATTACGGGTGATGCCTTGGGTTCGCTGGCGAAATTCGGCAGACTGGTAGGTATCGGTTATTCTGCCGGCACGGAGTTCAAGGCAAAGATGACGGATTTTGTCTGGAAGGGCATCCAGATGCGGGGACAAAGCCTTTCGAATTGGCCCGACGAGCAGGAGCATAAAAAAGCGTATTCCGTTCTATTGCCTTTACTCGCATCGGGTAAGATACGACCGACGGTCGGCAAGGTATTTCCTGCCGCGCAGGTGGGGGAGGCGAATCGCTGTCTGGTCGAAGACCGGCCTTTCGGGAAAGTACTTATAAAATTCTAACTGATGAAGCTCATACTATATGCAACGTTTGCCTTGAGTGCTATCGTCTGCACATCCATTCATCTACAAGCACAGCCAGCCATGAAATTTTCTAAAGAAGAATTGACAGATGCCGCATTGGTAAAAAAGCTACCGGGCTTTACCAACGGGTATGCCGATGTAAACGGAACGAGAATCCATTATGTGGAAGGTGGTAAAGGGAAACCGCTGGTGTTGCTGCCGGGCTGGCCGGAGACGTGGTGGTCGTACCGCAAGATGATGCCTTTACTCGCTGCTTCCTACCATGTGATCGCGGTCGATATTCGCGGGATGGGCAGTTCGGATAAGCCGGCCGGTGGGTATGACAAGAAAACCATGGCGCAGGATATTTACGAGCTGGTTAAGCGGTTGGGCTAT
>JAMFSL010000262.1 GCA_026225275.1 Puia dinghuensis | reverse complement strand
TCGGCATTGTCGAAACGGTAAGAAGGGATCGCCCTTTTTCCGTAAGACGCTTCGCCGGCCTGCAGCAGACCGCTGTAAGAGTCGGCATCGTATTGAACGTGCTTGCTGCCGGGGAATTTAGCGAGGAATTCTGCAATGATTTGTTTGGTGGTGGGAGAGGTCAGCGTACCGGTCAGCAGCACCAGCGGAGCGCCGGCAGTCACGGTCAGAGCATCGCCGACGAGTTTGTCGAATGCATCGAAAGTGCTGACTTCCTCTGGTTTGCTATCGGTGATCTGTACGGGATAGCGCAGCCGGCCGGTATCATAGAGATCCAGCACAGAAGCCTGCACCCGTGCCGACGTACCGCCCTGGGTAAGAGAAGAAAGCGTATTTCCTTCCAGTTTGATGGGACGGCCGTCTCTTACTTTAGCGACAAGAGAGACAACATCACCGCCATTCGTATAGGTAGTAGCGTAATAATCGGCTACCCCGGGCACCATGTTATCGGGTTTGTTGAGGTAAGGCACGACGTGACGTACAGGCATTTCGCAGCTGGCAGCCAGGGTGGCGGCAGCCGTGCTGAAACCCAGGTATTTCAGGAAATCCCTGCGGGGGTGCTTCGCATCGAGCAATCCTTTTCCATCCAGGCCTTCCAACGGCAAACTTTCTGAGAATTCGTTCTCCGTCGATTTCTGAAACGCCTCACTGTTGCTGCGTTCTCCGAAACTTTGCCAGTATTTTTTGTCGCTCATAATCTGAGAAATTAAAATAATCGTCCAAATATTAGTTTACAGGCTCCGCCGGGCGGAGGGGGATTAATAGTGACATTTCTGGCACTCGGTGCCGCCGATATCCTTTACCGTTATGCTATCCTTAGCGCCGGTTTTCAGGTCCTGGTGGAAATGCTCGTAAATGCTGTAGAACTTGTTGCCACCGTTGCCGGCAGAATCAGGGAAGTTCACCTTGGTCGTACGGTGACAGTTAACACACCAGCCCATGCTGAGAGGAGCGAACTGGTGCACTTCATCCATTTGCTGGATCGGCCCATGACAGGTCTGGCATTGTACCTGACCGGCCTTTGTATGCTGGGAATGGTTAAAATAGACGTGATCGGGGAGGTTGTGGATCTTGATCCATTCTACCGGTTTAGCCTTCTCCGTGTGATAAGTGCTGGTTTTGGGATCGTAACCGGTATAGCTGTATAATTTCTGGATCTCTGCCGTGCCGTCTACTTCGCTGCCGTCTTCACGGTACAGTTTGGGGCCATGCGAATAATCATTGATTGCCGCGTGGCAGTTCATACACACGTTCAGAGGGGGAACCGTTGCATGTCTGCTGACCAGCGCGTTGCTGTGACAGTACAGACAGCTGATCTGGTTGATGCCCGCATGTACCTTATGGGAGTAGAAGATCGGCTGTTGCGGTTGGTAGCCCTGCTGGCGGCCCAGTCCGATCGCGCCCTGGACGAGATAGAACCCACCGACAATGAAGAGCACCAGGATCATAAGCGCGATATAAACTTTATTACGGTAGAAAGGTACCGGCTCATGGGCAGGGATACCTTCCTTATCGTCAGAGAGTTTTTTCAGGCTGCTGTTGACCTGCAACAGGACGAACATGATCACGGCGAGGATCAGGGTCAGGATACCGTAGAGCAGCGTATTATCGCTGTCCTCGTTCTTGGCCCCGGGAGTGCCGGGTTCAGTTGTCGTGCTCGGCGGAACAGCCGTCTCCACATACTTGAGGATGGCGTCGATTTCCGCATCGCTCAGGTTAGGGAACGTGTTCATCGGCGTCTTGTTGAACTGGTTGAACAAGGCCGTGAAGTAGGGATTGCCCGACGCCAACACCTTTTGGTTGTTGTGGATCCACGCGTGTAATAGGTTTTTATCCGGTACCCGTTCCGTCACCCCTTTCAACGCAGGGCCGGTCACTACCTTAAAAGGATTGTGACACTGAGCACAGTTTGACTGAAACAGTGCTTTACCATCTTGCGCCAACGAAGGATTTCCTAGAAAAACCAGAGTGGGGAGGAGGATACTGAATAATAATTTTCGTGCTGTCGGTCTATGGTGGATCATATATACAATATGTTGTATAAATGTGGAAAAATCTCCTTAACAGGCTGCAAAAATAAGTCAGGATTTTAACAATATATCAACATCGAAAAAATTTTTTTTTCCTTATTGGGCGTGGGTTTCAGCGAATTACGACAAATCGCGCTGACCTTCTGTCATAGTAATGTCACCGGGAAGGCCGGGGAAAAATAGTCCCGCTTTTCGTCCTTCCTGCCGTAGTTTTGGTCCATGAAGCAGCTTGCGATTTACTCTTCGGGTACAGGAACAAATGCCGCCAGGATCATCGATTATTTTCGCCACCACCCTACGATAAAAGTTAGCCTCATCGTCTGCAACAAACCCGGGGCGGGGGTGTTAGACATCGCCGCAGCGGAAGGTTTACCTGTCCTGATGATCGATAAAGAGGTCTTTTTCCGGGGCGATGCCTATGTAGAAGAGCTGCAGCGGCAAAAAATCGATTTCCTTGTGCTGGCAGGGTTTTTATGGAAGATCCCCTTAGCGCTGGTACAGGCGTATCGGGGCCGGATCATTAATATCCACCCGGCCCTGCTGCCGAAATATGGGGGGAAAGGCATGTATGGCCTGCATGTCCATGAAGCCGTCATCAGCGCGGGGGAGAAAGAATCGGGGATCACCATCCATTATGTCGATGAGTTGTATGATCACGGTCAGGCTATTTTCCAGGCCAGGGTCGTCGTTGACCCGGGGGATACAGCCGGGATGCTGGCGGCAAAAGTACGGGGGTTGGAACATGAACATTTTCCCCGGGTGGTCGAAGAGGTCGTGAAGGAGGTCAATCTGTCAAATCATCGTTAAAAATGAGTGACCCCCCCTTTCTATTTCCGGTTTTGGTAGTAATATCACCTTTAAATTAATACCGTTGGCTTTTTCTACTCATAGGTTCTTATTGCTAACTGTCATCTCCTTTCTATCAGTCGTCGCCAGCGACCGGGCTTTTGGCCAGGTCACCATCCATGGGACCGTCTATAATATGTACCGGACGAGGCCATTGGACGGGGTCAGCGTCATCGCCAATACCGGCAAGGGCACGGCTACGGATTCCAATGGTAATTACGTCATTACGGTCAACGCCGAAGACTCTATTTATTTTTCTTATTTGGGCCGGGCTACCGTCAAATACCCTGTCAGGGACATCAATTCCTTCAGCGGCTTCGATATCGCCCTCCATGTCGATGCCACCGAATTGAAAGAGGTACGGGTCATGCCGAAGAATTATATCGACGATTCCATCCAAAACCGTAAGGATTATGAAAAATACTTCAACTATAAAAAACCCAAGCTGACGATCAACGACGCCAGTTCGGGGCTGGGGATGGGAGCGGGGCTGGACCTGAATTCACTGATCGAGATGTTCGAATACCGGAAAAAACGGGAATCCGTCGCCTTCCAACACCGGCTGGTGGAAGACGAACACGATAAATATATTGACCACCGGTTCAACCCGTCGATCGTGCTGAAAATAACGCACCTGAAAGGCGACGCGCTGGATAGCTTCATGGTCAGGTACCGCCCTTCCTATTCTTTCTGCGAACACGCGACGGATTATGACCTGCTGGATTATATCAAGCTGGCATTCAGCGAATACCAGAAAGACCGGAAGGATAATCCATAAATCACCAAACGCTCTTCATATGGACCAACTGACACTGGGCATCGGCACCCGTTTGCAGCATACGCAATTCGGCCCCGGAGTGATCGTCGGCGTGAAATATGCCGTCTATCTGATCTCTTTCATCCACCATGGTGTTAAAGAGATCGATAAGAACGATCCGCATCTTGATGAGATCATCCCAGAAAATGTCTCGGTGGAGCTTGAAACATCTTCGGATGCTGAAAAATCCCTACTGAAGATCCTTCAGCTGTGGGGCGGCCTGACAGAGATCGTACCGCTGGGTGACAAATGGAAAGGTGGCGCCATACTCCTGCAGTCCGGCGACAAATCGATCAAACCCAAAGAAATCCCCATCGATGTCTTCTTCCATAAGATTGTCATGGCCCGGGACCGGTTACGGGTGCTCGAGCAGCAGATCAACGGGCATAAGGGGCTCAGCGATGAGGACAAAGTCAATCTGCAGCAATATATTACACGGATCTACGGGTCGTTCACTACGTTCAATGTCCTCTTCAAAAACAAAGAACAGTGGTTTATAGGGGAAAAGGGGTCGGGTGAATAGGCCCCCAAACGCAAAAACCTCCCATGGGGGAGGTTGCACCTAATCAGTACCATAACCATTAAACCTTATCCTATTAATACTAAGATATATCATCCGCCCATTAAAGTCAAGCATTGTGCATGAATAGTGCAAAACTTAGCCCAAATCCACCTCAGTACTCCAGCAACTGTTGCACATAATCATCAAGCCGTGAGCTGGCCAGAAAATTACTTTCCAGCTGACCGTTAAAGGGTACCGGTGTATCCAGCGACGCGCAACGGCAAACCGGCGCATCCAGCAGAGAGAAGCAGTGTTCTCCGATCCAGGCCGCCACTTCAGCGCCTACTCCCCCGGTGAGGGTATCTTCGTGTAAGACCAATGCTTTACCCGTCCGGGCAACCGCATTACGGATCGACAAATAATCCAGCGGCAGTAACGTCCGCAGGTCCAGGATATCGATAGACAGCTCAGGATGAGCCGCCGCATAATCCATGGCCCAGTGAACGCCCGCCCCATAGGTGATGATCGACAGATCTTCCCCCTCCTGTACCCAGCTGGCCTTGCCGATCTCCACGGTATAGTACTGTTCGGGTACCGGTCCGCTAATGCTGCGGTAGAGTGCTTTATGCTCGAAATACAGCACCGGGTTGGGGTCGTTAATGGCTGCGATCAACAGCCCCTTGGCATCCCGCGGATTGGAAGGATAAACGACTTTTAATCCCGGCGTATGCACGAACCAGGCCTCGTTGCTCTGAGAATGAAAGGGACCTGCGCCTACTCCCGCGCCCGTAGGCATCCGGATGACTACGTCCGCCGCCTGGCCCCACCGGTAGTGGATCTTGGCTAGGTTATTCACGATCTGGTTGAAGCCTGCGGTAACGAAATCGGCAAATTGCATTTCCACTACGCTTTTATAGCCTTCCAGGCTCAGCCCAAGCGCACAGCCGACAATGGCGCTCTCGCATAACGGCGTATTCCGAACCCGTTGTTTGCCGAAGGTCTGTACGAACCCTTCGGTGATCTTGAAGGCACCGCCATATTCAGCGATGTCCTGTCCCATCAGCACCAGGTTGTCATGACGTTCCATCGACTGCCGGAGCCCTTCACTGATCGCATCGATCAGCCGTAGTTCGGGTCCGTCCGCCATCGGCTCTGCCGCAAAACCATCGGCCTCATTGGCTTCTTCGCCCGGCTCCGGTGCCAGTTGCGGCCCCGGCCTATATGGCGCATAAATATCTGCCAGCTCAGCTGCGGTATCCGGCACAATGATCACCGGCTCATCGACCTTCCCCAGTTCCGTCTCTATATATTGCCGGATCTCCTCCCGGATATGCCCGACACTTTCTTCCGTCAGGATATTCTGTCCCCGAAGCCAATTCTCATAGTTGATCACCGGGTCCCTCTTCGCCCAGTCTTCCAGCAATGCCGGCGGCACATATTTCACGCCGCTGGCCTCTTCATGACCCCTCATCCGGAAAGTCATGCATTCCACCAGGTAAGGCCGCTGGTATTTGGTACAATAGGTCCTGATTCCCTTCAGCGTATCGTATACCGTCAGAATATTATTGCCGTCGATGCGGATACCCTCCATCCCATAACTCTGCGCCTTATAGACGAGGCTCTCGATCCGATATTGTTCGGATACCGGCGTACTCAGCGCATAGCCATTGTTCTCGATGAGGAAGATAACGGGGAGGTCCCATACGGATGCCACATTGAGGGCTTCATGGAAGTCCCCTTCGCTGGTGCCGCCTTCGCCACTGAACACCAGCGTGGCTTTACCGGACTTGCGGAGCTTGGCTGCCAGGGCGATCCCATCGGCAATGCCTAGTTGCGGACCCAGATGCGAGATCATCCCGCAAATGGCATGTTCCCTGCTCCCGAAATGAAAGCTTCTTTCCCGACCCTTACTATACCCCGCGTCGCTACCCTGCCATTGAAGGAATAAGCGGGACAAAGGCATCTGCCGGCTGGTAAAGACCCCCAGGTTACGATGGAGCGGCAATATCCATTCTTCGGCCTCCATGGCCAGCGTCGCGCCCACTGCAATCGCTTCCTGCCCGATCCCGCTGAACCATTTGCTGATCCTTCCCTGGCGTAACAATACCAACATCTTTTCCTCGATCATCCGAGGCAATACGATGCTCTTGTATAATCGAATTAACTCTTCGTCGCTACAGTGTTTTCTGTCAAAGTTCATACGATCGTCAAGTTACTGCATTATGGTTATTCGACGAATCCTGACTTAAAATATAGTCTTCGGCCGAATCCGCTAGACAACAACCAACTCGAAGAAAGCTGATGGATCGAGGTATTTTATCGCGAGCTCCTGCAGCTCTTCGGGCGTGATCGTTTTTACGATCCTGATCCCTTCACGGAAGTAATTTTCGTCCAGCCCGTTCAGCAGGATACTCTTCCAGCGGCTTGCTACATGGAAAGGGCCATCGAGATCCCCCAGTACGGTCCCGATGGCAAAGTTTCGGGCCATTTGCAGTTCCTCTTCCTCTATCGGCTCTTCCCGGATGAGGTTCATTTCTTTATAGACCTCTTCGATCGCAGGAGCGCAAACCTCTTTTCCGGCCTCGGTACTGATCACCCATGCGCTGTCCTGTCTGTTGTTCACCAGGTAACTGTAGATGCCATACGTATAGCCTTTGTCTTCCCGGATATTGGTCATCAGCCGCGAACCGAAAAAGCCGCCAAAGACGTTGTTCAACACCTGCACTTTCTGAAAATCAGGATGATGCCGGTTGGGAAAGTTCCGCGCGATGCGGATGCTGCCCTGGACGCCGTCGGGATCGTTGACTATATGGTATTTCTTCTGCTCTGCCGGCTGAATGGGGAAGGTAGGAGCTGTCCCCGGAACCGGCGCATGCAGCGGCAGTGAGCCAAAGTGCGATTCCAACTGCCCGACGAGGTCGTCCGGCAATTTGCCGGCCGCAATGATCCTGCAGGCTCCGTTGCGGTAGTGCTGCCGGTAGAACGCCAGCAGATCTTCCTGTTGAAGCTGCTGATAATCCTCAGGCATACTATATTTTCCATATGGATGCTGCCGGCCATAGAGATAGGAGTCGATCAGCCGGCTGGCCACGAATTCGCTCTTTTTGAGATTGACCTGCAGCCGCTGCTGAGCATTCTTCTTGTAAATCGCCAGCTCGTCGGGCGCATAAATGGAATCGGTAATAAGTTCGGCCACCACTGGCACCAGCTCCCTGACATATTTGCTAAGGCAATGGAGGTTGATTTCCGCCGACTCGTGATGACAGGCCCGGCTGAGGTATGATCCGTAATAATCGAAGTGTTCGTTGATGTCAAACGCACTGCGGGAAGAAGTACCGTTCTTCAGCAGGGTATTGACGGCTGCGGCAACGCCATCCTTCGTCTCAAAGGAATTGCCGGCATCGAAGATCCAGCTGATCATCATGGCATCGACCTTCCCCAGGTCGATCCGGTAGACTTCGACGCCGTTGCTCAACGTATGTTTGGTATAAGGAGGTAAGGTCAGTTCGAATTCTATCGCGTCCTTTATCGGTGGAGCAATGCTTCTGTTCAATTTGCTTATCTGTGCGCTCATTAGTTCCTCATTTTTCGCTGTAGTAATATCGGAAATGCGCTTGTAAAATATAGCGCATTTCCTCTAAATCGTTAATGATTGTCCTTCGTCAGAGCAGCCGAAACTTCGTCCCTCGTTCCGGCTTGCTCACCAGCGGATCCGGTTTCTTCCAGAGTCCGATAGAATAATGTATTGCTGTTGCGGGGATCGAAGAGCTCGTGGCTTGTCGACAAAATATCAGCTATCGTCACCGCCTGATACCTGCCCAACTCAGTATTCATCATATTCGCATCGCCCAGCAGTTCATAGATGGCCAGGCTGCCCGCGCGGTTCATCACACTCATGTCCTCAAAGACAATAGCCGACTCGGTCTTGTTCTTGATCTTCGTCAGCTCTTTTTCCGAGATGGCGACAGTTCGCATCTTTTGCAGCTCTTCTTCGACGGCCTCATCGGCGGCAGCCATGGATACCCCCTTGATCAGCTTGCCTTCGATGACCACGAGGCCCGGATCTACCGAACCGGTATGATAGCATTCGATCTGGCTGAATAATTTCTTTTCCTTGATCAGCGCCTGGTGCAGCCGGGAACTGGCTCCGCCTCCCAGCACTTCTGTGATCAGGTCGGCTATATAATATCCATCCTCCGTTCGTGCAGCCATAGGATAACACTTATACAGCGCGTCGAGAGGGACATCCGCCCGCACTTCCAGCCGCCGCGCCTCTTGCTGGCGGGGTTCCCGGGGCAAATTGCGCACATATTTTTCGCCGGAAGGAATATCGCCGAACCATTTCTCCGCCAGCTCGCGGACCTGCTCCACGGTGACCTTACCTGCCGCCACCAGGATAGCATTTGCCGGCCGGTAATATTTAAAAAAGAAATTCCGGACATCTGCCAGCTGCACCTGCTCGATATGACTCAGCTCGCTGCCAATGGTCATCCAGCGATAGGGATGCGCCTGATATACCAATTCCCGCATTTTGAACCAGGCATCCCCGTAAGGCTTGTTGATATAATGCTCCTTGAATTCCTCCATCACGACCTTTCGCTGCACCTCGAGGCTCTTTTCACTAAAAGCCAGGGACAGCATCCGGTCGCTCTCCAGCCAGAAGGCCGTCTCGATATTTTCCCCCGGCAACTGGATGTAATAGTTGGTAAAGTCATTGGTCGTGTAGGCGTTGTTCTCTCCCCCTGCCAGCTGCAAGGGTGTCTCGAAATCCTCTATATTGACAGAGCCCCCGAACATCAAATGTTCGAATAAATGGGCAAATCCGGTCTTCTTCGGATCTTCATCTCTGGCGCCTACATCATACAGGACATTAACTATCGCCATGGGGGTGGAAGCATCTTCATGGACAAGGACCCTCAGTCCGTTGGCCAGCTGAAATTTTTCAAATTTTATCGTCATAATTACAATCCCAAAAAAGGAAAGTGCAAGGTAAGAAAGTTACCGGATACTCTTGACCTGGAGGTTAAAGGTCATCAGCTGCCCATCCCTGCTGATGATAACCTTGAGTTTGTCGCCGGTCTGCTGCAGAAGGTTTTTGTATACCTGCAT
>JAMFSL010000261.1 GCA_026225275.1 Puia dinghuensis | reverse complement strand
CATGATCTGGATAGATGTTGTCTGTATGGATACGTTCTGCGGCCATGCCGCTGTTAGACTCGGCTCCCGCCCAGAAATATTGAAAGGTTTGTCGTTCCACCAGATCGAGCAAAGCAGAATCGGAAAGATTACGAGTCCCGTCCTGGCCCTTGACTCCGGAGGGATCGATAAGGCCTGTGAACAGAAGGATGACTGCCAGGCCCCGGGCGAGGATCGAATAAAACAAATTTTTTACGTTCATGCGGAACAAGGTTTCAAATTATAAGTTCGGACTGGAAAAACCCAGAGCCTGCATACCGGTCTGGATCTCCGGACAACTCATGAACAAATTCCATAGGAGGCCGCTGCGATAATTTTCGATCATGACAATCTCTGGTCCCTGGTCGATCGCCAGGTAGTCGTTATCGAACCAAACGTTTGTCAGGTTGAAGGCGTCTACGAAGCCGTATTGCCCCCAGATCTTATCGCCCAATTTATAATAAAAGAAGCGTATTGCGCTCATTGACTGCGCAGGCGTATACGGCAGGGAAGAGATGGCGGCTGTAGGGGCGATCACGCCGATATCGCTTGTCGGAGAGCTGGCCGAATAGCCATTTTGAATATCGCTGGCCGTCAGTCCCCAGCAGGAATCGCTGTAGCCGTTGAAATGACCGGGGTTGGCCACACAGTACAAATAATTGATCATGGCGTGGGCGGTATCCTGTGTCCAGTAATTGGCATAGGTGTCGGAAAGCCCATTGGGATTGATGCCGAGGAAAGAATAATGGGCAAAGAAAAGAGGGCCGCCGTCGGCGGGGCCGAGTGGCAGGACATGCCCGTAGTAAGTGTTCCCGTTCTTTTCGCCGCCGTTCTGCGCCCACCCATTGGTATAGACGATTTTGGGAAGGACTGCAGTACTGTTGGGTGATGACGCTCCCAGTACATAGGTGATGAGTGCTTCGCACCAGCCGGTGACCTGGACGTTGATATCAAAATTATAGTTTGGACTCCAGTTCCAGGTGAGGACGTTCTGACCATTCTGGCGGTACCAGTTGTAGTCGACATTATTGTAAATGGTATTGATCGCGCTTCGCAGGCTGATCTCACCAGGGTCGGTGGTGCTGTTAAAGTACTGGCGGGCGCACAGTAGTCCTTCCAGCATATAAGAGGTCTCCACGATATCACCGCCATTATCCTGAGTGCTGAAAGGGATAGTCGCGCCGGTGGAACCATTGATCCAGTGGGAAAAGGCACCGTGGTAGGTAGAGGCGCTATTGGTCAGGAAGTTGACGATCGTAGTGATGCGGTTAAGGGCGTCGGTGCGGCTGATGAAATCTCGTTGTACGCCGACGAGCATGGCCATGATGCCGAAGCCGCTGCCGCCAGTAGCCACCTGTGTTTGGGAGGCGCGTTCTTTGGCCATGCCGCTGGTGGCATCAGCGCCACTCCAGAAATAGTTGAAGGTCTGTTGTTCGACGAGGGTAAGGAGGGCTGAGTCGGTGATTCGGGGAAATTTATCTGTGGTGTCGATCTGAGTCATGAAACTTAGTTTGACAACGCTGTGCAGAGCGGAATCGCTAGTAGATTGCAAGCCTGTCAGAAGACTAATCGTATAAGAAGCAAGTGGTTGCAAAGCAGATGACGGCTGAATGATCAAGGTGCTGTCACTATTCGCAAATGTATAATTGCCGGTTACATAACCGCCGCTGCCAATGAAGACAATGTTGCTACTCGTCGCGCCCGATGTGTTAAGGGGAGCGGAAAAAGAAACTTTGATCACAGGGGTAATATTGACGTTGTACAACGTGGTGCTGCCGGCTGTGATACCATTGACAGTTATCCCCAATACATTGAAAGATGAAGCTGCGGGGGGCGGCTTGGTGGTACTGCTGTCCTTTTTGCAGGAAAAGATCAAGATGATCATCGCGATATAAACAAATGCTGCTTTCACTGATAAGAATTAAAGAAGGAAGGCTGTCTATTTCTATACAGCCTTCCTGATCATTATAAGCTAAAATCCCGCCTTTTCCAATATGTACAGCGATTTTACGTCCGACGCGTCGAGCGCAGTGTTATATATTCTCAAGTGCTGCAGGGCGCCTTTAAAGCTGCCGGTATATTGACTTGTATCGGCACCGCCCACATGTGCGTTGCCGGGCCAGGCGCCGATCATGAAGCCAGCCGGTGCAGGGGTATAGTTCAAAGGCCCTAATGGTTCGGTTCCCGGATCCCCGGTCCCTCCCGTCAATAGCTGTACCGGGGCAGGCCCGGCCGCGTAAGTAGACCAGGCAGAGTTGGCAAATATGGCCGTTCCGTTCTCATACAGGGTATAGTCAGAGCTCGTTCCGCTATAGGTCATGACGATATGTGTCCATTTGTTGATGGCCGTATCGAGTCGTGCGTTAGGAACCACCTGTTCCGTGCCGCCGGTAGACGTTCCGGCGTATTCACCGGTGGTGGTCAGGCCGGTAGCAGTGAATCCGGCGTTCAGGCTCATCGTATCCTGTGTTGTCGGAGCAAACGGTTCGATATCCATGTGCAGCAGATCCTGATGCGCAGGGGATGCAGCATCATACATGAAAAAGAGCCCTTCGGGTCCCTGGCCGGGCGTATAGTAGCCGCTGGGTGCATAGATCGGTTCCTGCGGTTCGTTGATCCATAACGACACGGTGACGCTGGTAAAACTAGTACCGGCAAAATTACTCGCTGCTGACCCCAGCGGTACGAGCAAGTAGCTGGACCCGTTACCCTGGTACGCTTGTCCTGTCGTCATCCCTGTACCAAAGGTCGGCGCCGTTGAGCTGGGTTGGGCGACTAAACCGCCTTTCGAGTCATTAAATGTGCCGTTGAAAGTGAAATAGGATACCAAAGCACTGGACTGGATTTGCGCGGAGGAGTCGTATCCGCCAGGGTTGGTCGGTGCAGTTGGCTTCGTTGTACCACCGCTGCCGCTGCTGCTACTTTTTTTACATGAGGTAATGATAGCTCCCGAAAAAATCAAGGCTCCGCCTATAAGAAGGATTGTCCGGATGTTTTTTGCTTTCATAATCTTGTGAGTTTTATTTTAAATGTTAAATACTTATGGTTTTTCAATAACCCGGATTTTGCGTGAGGCGGCCGCCGCTCACCGCTATTTCCGTGGAGGGTATTGGCAAAAGTTCATTTTTGCCTGCCACAAACCCGGTCTTTCCGGAAGCGATCATGACCTGGGCGGCACGCCCTTGCCGGACGAGGTCCCAAAAACGGTCGTGCTCCATGGCCAATTCGACCCGGCGTTCGTTCCAGATAGTGGTTTGTGTAACAGACGTAGCGGCCGGTAATCCTGCCCTGGTCCGCACCATGTTGAGATATAGCATGGCCGAACCGGTATTTCCCAGGTTGAAGTCCGCTTCGGCTTTGATCAGCAATACTTCGGCGTAGCGTAGCAGGTGCAGGTTCTTCTGACAAAGACTGCGATTGCCATCGAATACTTCGATCTGCGGTAGCGATCCGCCGGCAGGGATCTGACTGTGGTAGGCCTTATAATTGTAATAGGTCTGTATCCCTTGCAGACTGGGCACTACAAAACCATCAAATAAGGTAACAGGCGGCGATGAAGGAGGCAGGTTGATGATCGTCGCCGCCTGTCTCAGATCGCCGGGTTCATACGCAGCCACCAGATTAGCCGAAGGCATATCTAACCCATAACCATCATCGCTGCTAGGTTGATAAAATCCGGGGTTACTCCAGGGTGTGGTTGGGGTACCCATTCCATTGTCCTGCCTGGGTCCCTGAAATTCCACGTATTCCGGTATTCCATAATCCGCAGCACCGTAAATACCTGTCTCTACCTCGAAGATGGATTCAGCCGAGTTGTCGCCGGCTTGCCGCCAGAGGATGGAATAATCGGACATGAGCTGGTATTGTCCCGAGCCGATGACATCCGTGGTGAGGCTGTCGGCTTCCTGCCAGTTTTTCAGGTACATGTCTACTTTAGCCAGCAGGGTCTCTGCTGCTCCTTTGGTAGCTCTGCCCACATCAGTACCCGACTTCAGCGGCAAATTGGCCACTGCGAATCGCAGATCAGGTAAGATGGCCTGGTTGTAGATGACCGAATCCGTTGCGCGGACGTAAAAGCTGCTATCCTGGTTGGTTGGGCCGGTAGGCACGGTCAGCACCAGCGGCACTCCGCCAAACATCCGAACCAGGTTGAAAAAGAAATAGGCCCGCAGGAAGCGCATCTCCGCTGTCCGGGTAAGGATAAGCGAAGGGCTCAGCACGGCAGAAGATTGGGCCAGGTCGTTGAGGGCTGTATTGGTGCGCGAGATGCCGGCATAGTATCCGCGCCACAATCCGGCTACGTAGGTATTATCAGAAGTAGTTTGAAAATTATCGATGTCTGCCGCCAGGGGCTGATCACCGGCATAGCTGCCTTTGTCCGCGTCATCGGATATGATGTTTGTCACTGTAATGAAATAAACACCATGGATATCGTACTGGCCAAATCCCGACTGTGTAGGGTCGGGGGTGATCAGTGCATTGTAAGCGCCTGTGACGTCATTACTAGCGACCGAAGGATCGAGGGCGGCAGTCCCCTGGCCTTGTATGGGGACATTAAGAAAACTTTTCTTGCAAGCGGTGAAGGCGATCGAAAAGCAAAAAAGGGCAAGCCATTTATTTTTCATTTCTAAAAAATTAAATTCAGAAATCGTTATTCTCAGTAATCAGATACCCAGGTTTACCCCAAAGGCGAAGACCCTGGTCGTTGGATAAGTTCCCAATTCTATTCCGGCGTTGGTCACCGAAGACCCCGGTAATTCGGACGTAAATCCGTTGTACTTCTTGACCGTAACAGGGTTTTGCGCATTTAAGAATATCCGGCAGCTACTGAATATTTTTTGACTGCTAAAAGCTCTTCCAGATAAATTATATCCTAATGTGATGTTATTGATTCGGAAGAAGGTGCCGGATGCCAGGAAATAGGTTGAAGCAGGCATGTTGCCAGCATTGGCTGCGGGTTGTGAATTGGAGTGGTTTACCTGGGTCCAATAGCTGGTGGCGACAGATTTTTCAACGTTGTCTGTCCCTGTGACCCTGGCCTGTTCCTTGCCATTATAAACCTGGTTGCCGATATTGCCGAAAACATCGACAGACAAGTCGAACCCCTTATAATTGACGCCGGCGGACAGACCAAAATAGGCTTTAGGTTGATAGGAACCGGCATAGGCCGTATCCAGCGATCCGTTGGAATTGTATTTATAGATCAGACTACCGGGTGTTGCAGCCGGTTCAAGGAGGTTGCCGTTCTTGTCCGTATAGTTATTAATCTGGTTTTGATTTTGGAAGACGCCAATCGCTTTTCGCATAAAAAAGGCTCCGATCGGATATCCGCTTTTTGTCTCTGTAGTATAGTATCCATTGATGTTGCCGTCAAAATATGGCAATCCTCCGTTGAGATTGACGACCCTGTTCCGGTTGAAGGTTACATTGCCGCTGATAAAATAAGAAATGTTTTTATTGATATTGTCATGCCAGCGGGCTGAAAACTCCACGCCCCTGTTATCGATAGTAGCTGCATTCGTCAACACGTCCCCGGGGGTAATCGTGCTATTGGGGTTAGCCTGGCTTCCGAAAGTACCGGGCACTTGGACATAGATCAGCGCATTGTTGACCCGTTTGTCGTATACATCCAGTTCGCCACCCAGGCGTCCGTTCAACACCGTATATTCCAGGCCGAGGTCAGCTTCTTTGGTGACCTCCCATTTGATATTGAGATCCTTTATCTGAGGGACAATAGAACCTGTTGTTGAGGTGATAGCCGAGCTGCCACCATTAAAAAAATAAGGAATATTGGATAAAATAGTAGCGACAGAAGCATCCGAAGGAATATTGGAATTTCCGAGCTCGCCCCAGCTGGCCTTCAATTTCAAGTATTGGAACACTTTCTGGTTTTGCATGAAGTTCTCTTTACTGATGATCCATCCGGCACTGACACCAGGGAAATAGCCCCAGCGGTTCTGCTGGGAAAAGACCGAACTACCGTCTGCCCGGAAGTTGCCGGTGAACAGGAACCGGTCATCAAAGCTGTAAAACAGCCTGCCTAAATAGGAGTTCGTGGTGTATTCGGTGACTGAACTGCCGTTGTATTGCAAGCTTGCATCGCCATCCTGCAAATACCATTCGCTGGGTGCGGGAGGGACATTATATCTCGATGCTGTCGAGCCCACATTATAATACTTCTGCGCTTCTGTGCCTGCCAGTACGCTCAGCTTACTCTTGCCAAACTGCTTATCGAAATTGATCGTATTGCTCCAGACCCAGTGATAGTACTTTGTATTTGAGATAGCCAGGGTGCTTCTGTCTGCTCCCTGAGAGCCCCCGGTCACATTGAAGAAGGTGGTATCATTGGGGTGTTCGTAGGTATATTGTCTATCATCGTAATAATTGGCTTCGTCACTGAACGTCGATCTGAGTGCAATCGAGCGGATGGGCTTAATTTCAACCCAGACGTTGCCCTGGATCCTGTTATTATGGCTGAGATCGTTAGTTTCCTGGGCATCGAGTACGGGATTTCCCACATTTTGGTAAATCGAGGTATTACCGAATTTACCGTCGACCATAGCCGGCACTAGAGGGGAGGCACGATAGGCATCCTCGGTAACAGTCGCTGTGGGTACATTTTGTGAAGACTGGTTGGCGAAGGAGGCCGTGGTACCAATTTTGAGGAAAGAGGCCGGGGTGAATTCATTATTCACCCGGACGGTATAGCGGTTATATGTATTGAAGATGACAATGCCCTTGTCCGTCTGGTAACTCGCGCTGACGGCATATTTGTCCTGGCTGCCGCCTCCTGAAATGGAAATATTATGATTTTGATAGAAGGCGTTGCGCAAAACCTCGTTATACCAATTGGTGTTAGAGCCGGTCAGGTAGAGTTGCGGACCCAAAGCTGAGGTTTCATATTGAAGATACTGCGCCGCATTGGCCATCGGCACTACGTGGGTAGCCTGCTGGACGCCGACGTTGCCGGTGTAGGTAAATCTCAATTTGCCTGTCCCCTGCCGGGTGGTTATCAAGATGACCCCATTGGCGCCTCTCACGCCATAGATTGAACAGGCAGAGGCATCTTTCAACACATCTACGGACATAATATCGGCAGTATTGATGTTGGTAATGTCATCTGTCCAGATTCCATCTACTATATAGAGTGGGTTGGCACCGGCGAGAATAGAGCCGGTGCCCCGGATAATCACCTGGGGTGAGCTGCCGGGCTGACCGCTACTGATGATCTGTACACCTGCTACTTTCCCCTGCAATGCCTGAGTAACGGTGAGTACGGGTTGTTTACTGATCTCATCCCCTTTTACATGCGCCACCGAGCCTGTCACATCGATTTTCTTTTGGGTACCATAGCCTACGACGACGACTTCGTTCAATTGATTGGCGGAAGGCAATAGTCGGATATTCATCTGTGATTGGTTGCCGATCCTTACTTCCTGGGTCACGTACCCGATATAGGTAATGCGGAGTGCCCCCCCGGTTGGTACCATAATGGTAAAATTGCCGCTTGAATCCGTGGCAGTTCCTCTATCAGAGCCTACCAAGGTGACCGAGACTCCAGACAGCGGCTCACCATTCTCGCCGGTAATTCGCCCAGTCACCTGTATATCTGCGGGTAGCGGCTGCGAAGCGGACAGGATAACGATAAGATTGTTTTCCAACGTCTTGTAAGTCAAGTCGGTCCCGGAAAAGATAGTATTCAGCACATCGTTGACGGGGGCATCGTGCACGTCGATGCTGATTTTCTGCTGTAATCCTTTTAAGGCATTGTTGTAAAGGAAGCGGTAAGTTGTTTGCTTTTCGATGTGGCTGAGAACCTTCCCGATTTCTGTCTGGCTCAAGCTGAGTGAGACCTTCATCTGTCCATTGACAGATGCCGAT